>NC_022998.1:600000-900000 GCF_000500935.1 Spiroplasma apis B31 | reverse complement strand
TAAAATTGATGGAACACATCTGAATTTTTGTTTTGTTGACAAGGGTGAAGATTTGGTTTCTCCAATTGTTTGTGGTGCAGACAATGTTGCAGAAGGTCAATATGTTGTGCTTGCAGAACCAGGGTCAAAAATCTCAACTGGTCTAGAATTACAAACAAAGGAAATTAAAGGAAAAACATCTGAAGGGATGATTTGTTCCTTAATTGAATTAGGAGTTGACCCAAAAAACCTTACAGAAAAAGAGATTCAAAGTATATACGAAGTTCATACAAAAAAAGATACATATAGTTATATCGGGAATAAAAAGATTTTAGACATTATCGGTTTTAATGACTCATTATGAGAAGTTGATTTGACGCTAAATCGTAGTGACTGTTTAGCTGCATTTCAGTTATTGAAAGAGTTAGCTAACTATTTTGATAAAGAAATTATAGACATTTCTCAATCTTTTGAAGCAAAAGTGGACAATAAAAATAACGACCAAATCAAGATTTCTTGAGAAAAAGACGTTGATGAACACATAAACTTCGCTGGGTCTCAAATTTTTAACATAAAAGAGATTTATTCATTAGTAGAAAATAAACTTAAAGTTTACTCAGAACATGATCTATGACTAAAATTCAATGGTGTTAAAACTACAGATAATTTTTGACTTGATTTAAGTAATATTATTGCTATTGAAACTGGACAACCAATTTTATTTTTAGATGAAAAAGTTTTAAATAAGGAATTAAAAATTAAAAATGAAACTAGTGATGACAAGACAACAAATTTGCAACTATTAAATGGTGATGAAATTATCTCTACTTTAGGAATGAGTATTGAGAAAGATTATTTGCCAAACGGCGATAGTAAGAAAGTTGTTGTTGTGTACCTTTCACTAAATCCAATACTTATGAGAAAACAACAAAAGGTACTTAATATTTCAAGTGTTTCTTTACAAAGGTGAATGAAACCAATTAGTACAGAACTTTATCAATTAGCAGAAAAAAGAATCACTTATTGAATGAATTATTATAATTTATATGATTCTTCTAGCTCTATTGAGATGTTTAAACAACTTAAACAGTCTACAAAAACTATTGAAATATCTTTGGAATTTATTAATGATTACTTAGGTATGAGTTTAAGTGTAAAAAACATAAAGAATTTATTTAGAACATTAGATTTTGAAATAGAAATAAAAGATAATCTTTTAACTTTCAACATTGATAAATTCAGAACGGATATTCAAAATAAAGCTGATATAGTTGAAGAAATTGCCCGTTTATACGGATATAACAATATTCCATCAGTTGCACCAAGTATAGTAACACACTCTAAAGAAAAAAAACTTTCTCAAAACTTAAAAAAAATGGTTGAAAATCACTTAATAGGACTGGGATTTAATAATACTAAAACTTATTCGTTGATGAATCACAAAGAAGTTTTACATTGAGATCTTTTCAATGTAAATAATCCGGTGAAATTATTATCTCCTTTAAGCCAATTAAGAGAAGCTTATCGCTTAAGTTTATCTAAAAGCTTAATTGAAGTTGCGAGTCTTAATTACTCAAGAAATAATAAAAATCTCAAACTTTTTGAGTGTGCAGATATTTATAACTATGATAACAAAAGAGAATCGCACGTCGCTTTTTTGATATCTAGTGATAGTTTCAGCCAAAAAGCACACAATTATAAAGTCGAACCAGATTTCTTTTTTGTTAAAGGAATTATGGAGTCAGTTTTAAGTATTTATCAAATAAGCCTTTTAGATATTGAACTAAAAGCTATGAATTCAAAAATTAATGAGATACACCCGTATTTAAATGCTGAAGTTATGTATAAAGATTCTTTAATTGGATTTATTTTTAAGTTAAATCCAAAATACGAAAAAACATTAAAACTAGATAATACTTTTTTAGTTGAACTTAATCTAAATGCAATTGAAGAGCTATATAATCAAAAAATAAGATTAAAAGAAATCTCAAAATACCAAAAAACTTCTAGAGATCTTACAATATTATTAGACGATAAAGACCGTTATAGCGATATCATTAAAAAAATAACCCACGATGTAAATTTCATAACAAAAATTGATTTAGTGGATATTTATCAAGATGAATTATTGAAAAAAAACAACAAAAAAGCAGTCTCAGTTAGTTTTGAGTTCAATGACTTAGAAAGACAACTAAATGACGAAGATGTGATGGCAGAATGACAAAAGTTACAAGACAAGCTACTTGAATTAAATATTGAGGTGAAATAATTTGCTTAAAAAAGATATAGAACTTAAAAAAAATATTGATTTAGATTTAACTTATTCAGATATCGACAACTCAAATTTTGAACATGCCTTACTTAAAAAAATAGATAAAATTGAAATCAAGGGTAAATTAGTATACCAGGATTCTATAAAGGGTATATATATCAAAGCAAAAATATGTGCAGATTATCAAGCATTAGACGCACGTGATGGAAGTGAAATATCTATCACTAACGAAACTCTTGATTGAGAAGATGAGTACTTCTTTGAATCAAAAGATGATCAACACAACATAGTTATTGGTGAACAATTTGATATACTAGGTTACGCAGTTTCTCAAATAGTTTTAAATATTCCTATTAATTTCACAAAAAACTATGGTAAAATTTCATTTGTCGGTAAAGATTTTAAACTTATGTCTGAAGAAGAATACCAACAAGAACAAGCAGAAAAATTAGATCCTAGATGAAATAAACTTAAGGATTTAGTAAAAGAATAAATAATCGGAGGTGTAAAACATGGCTGTACCATTTAGAAAAACCAGTAAAGCTGCAAAAAATAAAAGAAGAAGTCATCTTGCTTTAGTTAGTTCAGCTATCATTTCGTGTCCAAACTGCGGAAGCATGATAAAACCACACAGAGTTTGTCGTGAATGTGGTTACTACAAAAACAAAGAAGTAAAAAAAGTAGGTTAATTTAAACAAGTATATCTTGTTTTTTTTTTTTTTTTAATATTAGCAGTTCAATAAATTATAAATGATTTCCAAGTTATTGCTAAATTATGATTATGCTTGCTTTTTAATTCTTTATATTTAAAATTATATTAATGAAGGGAGGGCATGATATGCAAAAACACAAAAGTTATACAAACTCAAAAATGCCCTTAATCGGTCTATTAGTTAGCATAAATGATAATCCTTTAAATTAGCTCAGCTCTTTAATGATAATTTTTAATATACAAATTACCTGTGAAGGTAAAATTTTTAATAGCAAAAAATAGAAAAGAAGGTTTATTATATGAAAAAACAAGGAGGAGCAATGTTAAAAACAATTGCTCACTATTATAAAAAAGAGTGGAGGCTCACGGCAATTATGTTATTCTTGATAATGATAATTGTTTCTTGTGCAGTGATGTTTCCTTTATTAACACAACAAATGATTATGGCCGTTAGGGTTGCTAGTGGGGGCAAAGAAGTTATATCATCAGGTATAATAAGTTATTGAGGCTTATCTTGAGTTACACTAATTTATATTTCATTAGGTGTGATTATTACTTACGGTGTATCTTCATACATATATGACTTTATTGCATATATTATGGGTAAGAGAATTGAAATAAGTTTACGTAATCGATCACTTGAAAGTTTAGTTAGACAAGATATATCGTATTATTCAAACAAAAAAATAGGTAGCATATTAACGAAAGTGATTTCAGATACTCAAATTGTTGGAGATCAAGCTGTTCAAGTTCCCTTACAATTTGGAATATCTTTTTTTGAAATCTTAGCATCTGCAATTATGATGTTTATACTGAGTTGGCAGTTGGCAGCTATCACAATGACTATATTTTTACTTATTATGATAGTAATGGCCTTTTGCTACTTAGCTACGAGAAGAAAGTTTCACAAAGTACGTGAAGTTATTACCGAAATCAATGGTAATGTAACTGACAGAGTAGCAACTATTAGACTTATTAAATCTAATGGGACTGAAAATTATGAAACTGACAGATTTCATAGAGTTCACCAAAACTACTACAAAAAATCAATTGTTATTGGTAAAATACAGTCATTTATGTTAACAACAATGTGGGCTGGTATATTTGTTTTGCAATTCTCAGTGATAATATTTTCAATGATATTATTCGGGGGTAAAAGCGGCGGAGTAACATTTTTTGATACGACATTTATTGCTTTTACATTAGCACAACAAATTATGATCGGACCGTTATTCCAAATAATGAATGCTTTATTTGGTTTATCACAAGCTACCGTAGCAGCTCAAAGAGTCGATGATACAATTAATGTTACATCAATTTTAGACCCACATTATAATAGTGGTATAAAAATTGATAAACTAAAGGGAAAAATAATATTTGATGAAATTGAGTTTAGGTATCCAGAAAAACCTAAAAAAATTATTCTACCTAAATTTAGTTTTGTCTTTGAAGAAGGTAAAAGTTATGCTTTTGTTGGAGAAACAGGTAGTGGTAAATCAACAATTGCTAAGTTGTTACTAAGATTTTACGACCCATCAGAAGGTAAAATAATTATCAATGACAATATAAACTTAAAAGATATCAATCTGGAGAGTTATTTGGCGCATATAGGTTATGTTGAACAAGAGCCTCAAATACTTTATGGTGATGTTTACGAAAATATTCGCTATGGTTGTTTTGGAGCTTCTGATAATGAGGTAATGGAAGCGGCAAAAAAAGCAGAACTACACGAATTAGTTTTAACTTGACCCGATGGATATGATACTATTTTAGGAGAAAGGGGATTTATGTTATCTGGTGGTCAAAAGCAGCGCTTAGTCATAGCCAGAATGTTCCTAAAAAACCCTAAAGTACTAATTTTAGATGAGGCCACAAGTGCTTTAGATAATATTGTAGAGCAAGAGATCCAACAAAAATTAGATGATTTAATGAGGGGTAGAACTACAATCTCTATTGCACACCGTTTAAGTACCATAAAAAATTGTGATGAAATAGTAGTATTGGGAAAAAACGGCCAAGGAATTGTTCAAAGAGGAGATTTTGAAACTCTTAAAAAAGTTAAAGGTCATTTTCAAAATTTATACAAAGCAGGTTTGATGGAATAATAAATTAGGAGATTTAGAATGAGAAATGAAACAATGAGTTTAAAAAAGCAATCAAAAGAGATTGACTTATCAAAACCATTAATAGAATTAAAAAATATTACAAAAACTTATAAAACAAAAAAAGCATTAAACAATATAAATTTAACAATTATGCCAGGAGATAGAATTGGTGTCATTGGTGCTAACGGTGGTGGGAAATCTACTCTAAGTGAAATAATTGGAGGTATTAGAAAACCAACCTCAGGACAAGTTATTCGTCAAGAAAACTTGAAAATTGGTTTACAATTTCAAGAATCTAGATATCCAATAGGAATAACTGTTTTTGATATGATCAAATACTATTTAGAGGCTTTCAATGTTCCTATGTCAGAAGAAGAACTCACAAAATTATTAAAAAGATATCAAATTAATCCTTTTCGTAACAAATTTTTGGAGAGGTTAAGTGGTGGTCAACAACAACGCGTTAATATTTTGCTAAGTATGATTCATAACCCAGATTTAGTAATATTAGATGAAATATCTACTGGATTGGATATTGAGGTTCGTGGTGAAATCTTTGAATTTATTCGTGAGAATGTGATTGAAAAGAATAAAGCGATGTTTTTAGTTACCCACATTATGACTGAAATTGAAGACCTATGTGAAAAATATATTTACATAAGTGATGGAGAAATCAAAGATGCTGGATTAGTATCTGATATTATCAAAGAACATGGCTCAATTTACAACTATACATGAAAAAGATTTAAAGATGATAAAGCAGCCAAAAATATCAACGAAGAAATTGAACAAAATCTTTTAAAGAAAAAAAATAAGATAGACAAAATCGTTAATACAAGCAGAAAAAAAGGAAAGCACATACCACTGATAAATCTCCTTTTAAAATATTATTTTAAAGGTTTTGCAGTTCCATTCTTTGTCTTGGCATTTCCTATCATACTTTTATTTTTAGAAGGATTTGCTTTTAAAGGTGTAAAGTTCAATCCAAATACTAATGATTATGATTTATTGCACACCTTGGTAGGGTCACTGGCCGTTCTTCAGATCATATCAGTGGGAATATTTATTATTCCACAAACTATAATTGAGTTTAAAAACTCTGTTTTATTAAAGCGAATAGGCGCCACTACCATTAAGCCTGTATCATTTGTTTTATCTGTTGTTATAATGGGATTTATATTTATGATAATAGGTTTTCTTTGAACACAATTGTGGGCTGGAATATTTTTTGGGTCAACTTATACTTGAGAATTGGTTGCTATGCCAAAACAATTTTTAGAAATGATACCATTTTTTGTAATTATCTTGGTTTCATCCGTAACATTAGGAACTATGCTTTCAAGTGTATTTAACTCAACAACTACTTATATTGCAATCTCGAATGTGATTTATGTGCCAATCGCCTTTTTATCTGGTTCAATAATGCCAATTGATTTGATAATGAATAGCGATATTCTTAAATATGCTACTTATCTAAATGTATTCAAATATTGTATCGATCCTTTTAATGCAGCTTGAAATGGTACATTTGATTTAGACACTAAGTTTTGTATATTTTTAGGAATCTCAATAGTTCTAGCTGTAGGCTATGCAACAATCACTTCTTTAAGATTAAAATGAGAAAATTAAACATAAAAACTGAAACGTTTTTTAACTATAATTTATGAACACTAGCTTAACTAGTGTTTTTTTTATCTCAAGAATTAAGGCCTCA
Organism: Spiroplasma apis B31; assembly: GCF_000500935.1. Taxonomy (NCBI): domain Bacteria; kingdom Bacillati; phylum Mycoplasmatota; class Mollicutes; order Entomoplasmatales; family Spiroplasmataceae; genus Spiroplasma; species Spiroplasma apis. Next base: position 893,218 of record NC_022998.1, on the reverse strand, counting down.
TTTAAATTAGAAGTTATCAATTACATACGAAAATACATAAAATACTCCAAAAAATCGTCGATAGTTATATTGAAAGGAGACAAAAAAATGACGAATTTATTCAAAGAAATATCAGCTGAATTGATGAATATTTCCATATGTATTGCAATTGCAGAAAATGACTTAGTCAGCGAATTTCTAGATTACGAAGATAAAACTTTAAGTGACTTGATTAAATCTGTTAATCCAATTAAAGCTTTAGATCTAACAAATTCCATATATTATCATTATTCAAACTTCATGAATGAAGTTTCTGGATTGGTTAGCCATGAGTCTTATCAAGAACTTAAAGAAACAGAACGAAAAGCATATCATAAGACAGTCAAGATTATTGAAAGTACAATAAAACATTAAAAAATATTCCATTAAATTAGACTTATTTAGAATTTATTCTTGTAAAGTAATATAATCTTAAATGTGGTGGAACCCATGAAAGGAGTTACTTTATGAATGAAAAAATTATCAATACGGAATACATTTTTTTAAATATCGATATCAAAAGTAAAGAAGAACTATTTTCACACATATCTAATAATGCTTATAAATGAGAAATCGTAAAAAGTATACCAGAATTGATAGAAAGTTTTAAAGAACGAGAGACTTTATCATCAACAGCACTTGGCGGTGGCTTTGCTATACCACACGCGAGAAACCCCAAAATTGCTAAACCTGCTGTGTTCGTATATAGGTTTACCAAGCCCATTGTTTGAGATGACGAAAACGAAGTTGAAGTTGCAATAGTTTTGTTGGTGCCAGAAGGCACCGGTACTTACTTAGATATATTAAGTGGTATAGCAACAAAATTAATGAGCGAGAAAAATAAAGATTTTTTGAAAAATTGTCAAAATAAAACGGAAATAACATCGTTTCTTATTAGTGAAGAAACTAAAAGTCCGACAAAAGAAACTCAAAATGAGAAATCTATCAGAGTAGTGGGTGTAACAGCATGTGCTACGGGTGTGGTTCACACTTATATGGCTAGAGAAGCAATATTAGATGCTTCAGCCAAAATGGATTGATTTGCTGAAGTGGAAACTCAAGGACAAAAAGGTCCAGAATTTATATTATCGTCAGAGTCTATCAAAAAGGCCGATGTAGTAATTTTGGCAAATGATATAGCAATCAATACTGACAGATTTGTTGGTAAAAAAATATATAAAGTTGGTACAAAACCCTTAATAGAGGATCCTGTTTTCCATTTGCGACAATCTCTGATAAAAAGCAAAGAAATGAAGGTTGATAGTAATAATGAAGGAACAGGTTTTGATCTTAAAGATGGGAAAGCTTGAATAAGACATATAATGAGTGGTATATCATTTATGATACCCTTTATTGTTTTTGCTGGGATTGTTTTTGCTATAGTAACAGGAATCGGTAAACTAACTTATGGAACCTGGCTAGACTATAGTGGAAAACTTAATGGAAATTCAAATACTTACGTCCAAAGCGGTGTCTCACTACATAACCTAGATGTAAAAGGGGGAGCAACCTGAGAAGCAATTAGAGGTGATGATGGTAGTTATACTGCGACTATCACGATAAATAGTGCTTTTATATCAATACTTTATTACTTAAATCAGTTCGCTAACATAGGTTTTGGTGTGATGATTCCGGTGATGGGAGCTTATATTGCTAACTCAATTGGGGGAAGAAGTGCTATTACTCCGGCCTTCATTTTGACTAGTGCAGGAACCAACCCTTCGATGTGATGACATTGAGGTATTTTCCACAGTAACATAACTTCACCAATGACAGGAGACGAAGTTTCTATGGACACTTTGTTCCCAAGTAATGGTGGTGGTATATTCGCTGCTCTTTTATTTGGTTTTTTAGTTGGTCACACTGTTAAGTGAATCAACACTAAATGAAAGGTAAGTAACTATTTAAAACCAATTATGCCAATCATCATAATTCCAGTATTCGTAACCTTAATTTACGGAATATTTACTTTATTCTTATTTGGTAATATATTCGGGTTATTAATGGGATATTTCAATTACGGTTTACAAAAAATGGAAAACTCTAAAATGGGTATGGCTGCGCTTGGACTTGTTTTAGGATTGATTGCCGGTATTGATATGGGTGGACCAATCAATAAAATTGCTTCATTTGGTGCAACCGCATTGATTCCAACAGATGGTGGTAAGGCAATGGGTTGTGCTGCAGCTGCCTTCGCAATTGCTCCACTTGGTGCAGGAATATGTTCACAAATATTTAGAAAAAAATTTAAACAAGACCAAGCATTAGGTGTAAATGCAACAATACTTGGGTTTATGGGTATTTCTGAAGGTGCCATTCCTTTTGCTGCTAAATATACTTGAGCTGCCTTCTTACCAAACATCATTTGTTCTGGGGTCGCTGGTATGCTAGCTGGAATGTTCCATGTATCTGGTTGAGTCGGTGCGTGAGGTGGTCCTATTATTGCTTTATTTGGTGGTGTCACTACGTGGGAGATGAGCTACATAGGTGTATTATGGTATTTATTAGCGATTGTTATCGCTACAACCATGCACGTATTTATGTTCAGATTTTTAGTAGAAATCCAATCCGATAAAGGGCAAATAGGTTCTGTTAAAAAAGCACATATAGAACTAATGGAGAAAATGAATAAGGAATTTATAAATGAGAAAAACTTGTTTAAAAGCAAAATTATGGATATAAATAAAGAAAAAAATAGTATATCAAAACTTAAAAAAAATAAGAAAATTGCTTATCTTGCAAAAAATGAAAAATATAATTACTCATTAGAGAAAATAAATATTCATTTTAAAGAACTTCTACATAAACATAAAGCATTTAAAAATAAAGAAAAAAGCATTTATAAAAAACATATAATTAGCGAAAGAATAGCTTTAAAAGCAAACAATACTGATATCAAAAACTATAAAATGCAACAAAAAAAATTGATGAAACAACTTGTAACTGAACAACAAGCAAAACTAAGATCTCTTACTAATGTTTTAGATCAAAACATCAAAAAAACTAAAGCAGAAAAACTCAAAACAGTAATACAAAATGCAAAAGAGAAATATAAACTAGAAGTAGAGAATTATATTTCTACATTTAGAGAACCTTCTCTATTCAACTACAACCAAGAAATAATGACTATTTCATAAATAAATAACTCACCTTAAAAGTGAGTTATTTTTAAAACTAAAAGAAAAAAAACTTGATTATGTAAAGAAGTGGTATATAATAATTAGTGTGTGGGAGAAAGTGGGGGAAAATGTATGCTTCTAGGTACTTTTGAGCATAATCTTGATGATAAGTTGAGGTTAACAATACCATCAAAACTTAGAAATAAGTTAGGTGACTTAATATTTGTGTCAAAAGGCATAGAGAATTGTCTAGAAGTGAGAACCCCAGAGAATTTTAAAAAGCTACTTTCTGATTTAGGGCAAAAAAGTAGTTTTAATTCTTCAACTCGTAAAATAGAACGTTTAATTTTATCTAATTCAGATGAAATTAGCATCGACAATGCAGGAAGAATAAAAATCCCAACAAATTTATTGGATAAAGTTAATATCTCAAAACAAGTTTATATCTTAGGGCTAGGAGATAGAGTTGAAATTTGAGATAAGTTTGTATATGAAAAAATGATTGAGGAAACTGATGAACTAGAGATATATGAAGCAGCAGAACAATTGGGCGGAGCAAAATAAAGATGCAAAAACATACATCTGTATTATTAAAAGAATCATTAGAATTATTAAATATCAAAGAAGATGGTATTTATGTCGATTGCACATTAGGGCGTGCAGGACATAGTGCTGAAATATTAAAAAAAATAAAAAAAGGTCATTTATTTGCGATTGATCAAGATATTGAAGCTATCAAGGAAAGTGAAAGTGTACTAAAAGAAATTGCAAATAATTTCACCATTATGCAAGGAAATTTTGAAAATATAAAAGTTTTACTTGCATTAGAAGGTGTCGAAAAAGTTGACGGTATTTTATTTGATTTAGGTGTCTCATCACCACAGTTTGATGTTGGTGATAGAGGATTTAGTTATCGATTTGATGCTGAATTAGATATGAGAATGGATAAAATAAATAATCAACTTACTGCTAAATTTGTCATAAATAATTATTCTGAAAGAGAACTTGCAGATGTTTTTTTTAAATACGGTGAAGAAAGTTTTTCATTTCAAATAGCAAGAAACATAATTAAATACCGTGAGAAAAAACCACTAGAGACAACATTCGAACTTGTTGATGTCATTAAAAAATCTTTACCTCAAAAAGTTTTGAAAAAGAAAAAACATCCAGCAAAGAAGGTTTTTCAAGCATTAAGAATATTTGTTAACAATGAACTTGAAGTTTTAAAAAAATCTTTAAGCCACTCACTAGAATTACTAAATAAAAATGGAAGATTAGTAGTTATTACCTTTCATTCCTTAGAGGAAAAAATTATTAAAGATATTTTTAAAGCAAATACCGTGCATTCAAGTGATAAGTTTATTGCTAAATTACCAATACAAGTTGATCTGAAGAATAAAGATTTTGAGTTAGTTATTAAAAAACCAATTGTTCCAAGTGATGTGGAATTAGAAAATAATAGAAGGTCGCGAAGTGCTAAGTTGTGGTCTATAAAGAAAGTGAGTTAATTATGATTGAAGAAGTTTATGCAGCTTTAGAAATTACTAAAAAAGAAATCCGTTTTATTGTTGGTAAATACCGTGATAGCAGAGAACTTAAAGTAATTTTTAAAGATAAAGTTAAAGGTAATTGATTAAATGACCGAGATGAAGTTGTTGATATTAATGCAGTATGTCATCGTGTTAATAGAGCAATAAATAGATATGAAATAACTTTTAAAGAAAAACTTGAGAGTATAGCGGTGGTCTATCCGACAAAAACATTAAATATCAAACAAGCTTCTCCAGTTGTTTTTCTTGAAAAACATCCTAAAATATTTGGTGAGAAAGAAATCGAAGAACTTCATTCACTTGCCAAAAAAGTTAACTTCGATGAAAAAAACATAGTATTTAATATTAGGCCATATTCTTTTACAATCAATAATACCATTTCAAAGAGCGAACCACCGATTGGTGTAATGGCTAATTCTGTTACAATGAAAGCAAAAGTTTACACAATTGCCAAAGAGGTTTATGAGAGTCATAATAAGATTATTGAGAAATGTAACAAAACTATCTTGAACAAAAACAATCGTCTTTACGCATTGGCATTACAATGTGCCCAGAACGAGAATTTTAGAGAAAACTTTGTTTTAGTTAACTGGGACATTAATCAAATTGATCTTGGTTTTTTTGGTAAGGAAACACTTGTAAAAGTAATTACTATTAATTCAGGTGTTAATTCAATTGTAGAATCATTAGCTAATAAGATGTATTCTAAGTATGATGTTGCTGAGAAATACCTTTTTAAACTTACGGATTTTGCAACACAAAATCAAAAAAGTGTTCCTATATACAGAAAATATTTAAATGATAAAAAAATTACTCATGAACTAACATCTTCAGAAATTAAGGATATGTTAATGTATGATTTCAAAGGAATTATAAAAATAATCGATAAACAAATTGAAAAAGAATTTGAAAACATACCACCAAACTTTAAAATTTATCATACAGGTAAAATAACCGAAGTCTCTGGTTTTGAAAAGATTTTATTGGAAAGTAAATATAAAACAAAGTCTTTAATTTACTTCTCTGTTGTAACGGGTGCTAGCGAAATATGAGCAACTGCTTTATGTGGAGCCATTTTGTACAATCATATTAAAAATAAGCACAAAACTGTATTTAAGACAAGCACAAACACAATTGAGAGACCAATCAATTATCCAATGGGTCAACCGCCATTTGGATTTAATCAACACATAATTGGACCACAAGTCAACATTCCACCGAACGAAGGTTTTGAATATCAACAATTTCCACAGGGAATAAATAATTGAAATAGTCAAATTTATTATCCAAATCAAATACCTAATCAGGTGTATAATAATCAAAATAACAATCCCCAAAGTTTAAGAAACGATAGTAATATCGGACCTCAAAATGGTATTATAAATACGCAAAGAGATAGATAAAATAGGAGAGAATAATATGTCTGTAAATTTAGATTTTAATCAAGTTGCCAAAATTAAAGTTATTGGTGTTGGTGGAGGAGGTTGTAATGCCGTAAACCGCATGGTTGAAGAAAATCTTCAAGGTGTTGAGTTTATCGTTGCAAATACAGACTCACAAGTGTTAGCAGCAAGTTCAGCACCAACTAAGTTAATACTTGGTAAACAAACATCAAAAGGGCTTGGAGCAGGTGCTAATCCAGAAACTGGAAAACAAGCAGCTATTGAATCAGAAACTGAAATAAAAGAAGTTTTGTCGGGTGCAGATTTAATTTTTATTGCCGCTGGAATGGGTGGAGGTACTGGAACTGGTGCTGCTCCTGAGATTGCTAGAATAGCTATGGAAACTGGAGCTTTGGTTATCGCAATAGTAACAAAGCCTTTCCGCTTTGAGGGAAGAATGAGAAATTCATATGCTGTACAAGGTGTAAGTGAACTTAGAAAATATGTGGACTCAATAATTATTATCTCAAATGATCGCTTACTTGAAATTATTGGTGGAATTCCAGTGAAAGACTCATTCAGAGAAGCTGACAACATTTTAAAACAAGGAGTACAAACTATTACAGATCTAATTGCGGTTCCTGCTGTTATTAACCTCGATTTTGCTGACGTAAGAACAGTTATGCGCGGTAAAGGTAATGCTTTATTTGGTATAGGTATTGGTTCTGGGCCAGACAAAGCTATCGAAGCGGCTAACAAAGCAATAACTTCATCTCTCCTTGAAACTTCAATACGTGGAGCTAAAGATGCCATAATTAACGTAACTGGTGGAACAGAAGTTACGTTAAACGATGCTTATGATGCAGTTGATATTGTTCAACAAGCAAGCGGTGAGGACGTTAACTTCATTTTTGGTTTGGCAATTAATGAGCATCTTGGAGATGAATTGATTGTTACTATCATTGCCACTGGTTTTGATGAAGACTATGTTCAACCAAATATAAAAGTTGATAATACTTATAATCAAAAAGCTGAGCCAACAAAGGCTTCTGAAAAAGTAATTGAAGAACCTCGTTTAGAAACAGCTTACGAACAAAGAACATCTTTTATTAGTAACGCTGATAAAAGACCGTCTTATTTCCAACAAGATGATTCAAACAACATTGCTGGAAGAGTTGAAAATTGAAAAGAAGCTCATGTTCAACCTCAAGTTCAACCAGTTGCTCAAAAAATTGAAGATACTTCTGATGATGAAGATGGCGAATATCCAACTTTCTTGAAAAAAGAATGATAATTTAACAACTATACAACCATAAATACTAATAGTTATACAGAACATTCTGATAACCATATAGTTATTTGGTTTTTTTTATTTTTTTAAGAGATTTTATGTATACTAATTAGTTACGATAAAAAGGGGGTAATTAGGTGTTTCTTAATAATTAGATAACACAAACCCCCTATTAATGGGCTTTTAAGATGCTTGCTTTTTGCATTTTCTTTTGCTAGTATTTTATTAGGCGATGGAGGACAAAAAAAATGTCATGTTTATTAAACACCCGCAAAGTTAATAAAATGATTGCCTTTTTTGCTATTCCTACATTGTCATTTAAAAATATGTTTTTTAAATGCAATACTTACGTTAAAAATGGTGCGTACATTTGAAACGAAAAGAATTTGACTAACCGAATCGGATATTTATAAAATTTGGAAAACTATTTTAAATTACCATACTGATAAGTATTTTAATTTTTTAATAAATGAGAAAAAGTGTTTTATTTTATAAATGTTGATTTGGCAGTTTGTCAAAATATTTTATAAAAGGAAACACTCTTTTTTTTATGAATAATACTTAATATCAGTAATCTATCAAACTAGCATAATAGTAAATTTAAAAGTTTTTATTTAAGAGATAAATTAACTAAGTAATACTTTTGTATTTTTATAAATTATCTTTAAACATTAGTTTAAAATTTAATTGATGTTATTTATCAAAAAAACTATTGATCAAACTATTTATCTAAGTAAGTTAGAAACTAAAACTAAAGTTTTATAAGAAACATTAATTAATGTGCTAAAACTAAATATTTTACTTGCTTACTCAAATTATGAGATTTACTTCTCATCAAAAAAAACTCAAAAAAGATTTTATTTTTATCTCTCATAATTAACATAAAGAAATGGCTAATATTAGAAATAAAAATAAAATAGAAAGGATAAATTAATTATCATGAAAAGAGAAAACAAAAACCCTGATGTTGGTGACCTCACACTTGAGCAATTAGTTGAAGTTACTTCTTTAAAGAATGAAATTAGTTCTTCGAAAAGAAGTTATTTTGGAAAAATAAAATATATTTTCAATAAATCAACTGGCTCAATAGAAGAGTTCATTCAAAAAGCGCCGCTTCTTGGTTACTCACTGAAAAGAATTATTTACGCATTTTTCACACTTTATTTAGCAATTGCGTTTGTATTTATAATGCTAAGAATTGTAACTACAGATGCAGCTTATTTATCAGATGTAAATTTAGAAAAGCTAGGAATTCAATACGGTGATGAAAGATATAATACATTATTGAATAATAGGATGAAGGCCTTTGGTGTTGCGGGACCAATGTTAGAGCAAATGTTTATTTATTTAAGAAACATTACCCCTTTTATTCCAAAAGACATAATTCTAAATCCGGTTGTTGATGGAGTTACAGGTGAAGTTGGCGGTGAACTAACAAGAATGTGATTTTATTTAGGAGTATTTATGAACAAAGCTAGTGGAGGACAAGTTCTTTCATTGGTTCAAAGTGCTTTTGCAAGATCTATTCCAGTTTCATTTACTGTCGGAGGAACTGCTGTCTTACTATCATATTTATTAGGTGTTCCGTTAGGAATTATAGCTGCAAAGAATAAAGACAAGCCTGCTGATAGTGCTATAAATGGTACTAGTTTAGTTATAAGTGCAATACCTGCTTTGGTAGTTATTTCACTACTATATAAAATGTCTATATATCTGTTTGGTGCTAATGGTACTTATGATGGATCATCCACTTTCACAAAAATTTGACCAGTAATTGGGGTAATGTTATTAATTATGCCAATGATAGCTGTTCAAACAAGAAGATTTGTTATAGATGAGATGACAACTGATTATGCAAAATTTGCATTATCAAAAGGTCTGAGTGAAAAGTATGTGTTTTATGTTCACATTTTTAGAAATGCGGGGATAAGACTTATTAAAACAATGCCAGAGGTATTTGTTATCACCCTGTTTGGATCAAGTATACTTGTTGAAAGAACTTGGTCAATTGATGGAATGAGTAAATTCATTCTTAACGGTGTCTCTAACAAAGATACATTTGTAGTGCTAGGTTATATATATGTTTCTGCAGCTGCTGGTGTATTTTCAAGCTTAGTAGGAGACTTATTATTAGCGGTATTAGACCCAAGAATAAAACTTACAAAATAAAGGAGAGTCATTTTATGAATCAAAAACAATATACAGCTGAAGAAATGTCTTCTATTGATAACTCTCTTTTTAGAGTTGTTGGTAGTAGGGTCGAAGAAGCTGAAAGAATTACTAATAAACCATATAGCTATTGAAAGTCAGTTTTTACAAGAATAGCTAAATCAAAAACATTTATCATATCAACATTATTATTAATTACAATAATTTTACTTGCTTCAACTATTGGTATTGGTTCTGACCCTGTTCCAGTAGTAACTCCAGGTATCGATATCGAAAATCCATCATGAGATCACCCATTTGGTTTGGGTAAATTTGGTGAAGATTTATGAACTAAAATGTGAATAGGAACAAGAACAACCTTAATCTTTACTTTAATTGTTGCATCTATTCAAATATTTTTAGGAATACTTATTGGTGCAATCTGAGGTTTCTATACAAGATTAGACATATTGTTTATCGAGATTACTAGATTTATGAGCTTAATTCCTTCATTGATAATGTGATTGATAGTAATTTTCCTATTTGGTGGTGTTACAACATTACCGATACTGATATTCGCTATCTCTCTAACAAGTTGAATTGCTCTTTCAAGTATTATTAGAGTACAAATTATGTTGGTTAAAAATACAGAATATAATATTGCTTCAAAAGTTTTAGGAACTCCAAGTTCAAAAATAATTAGAAAAAATATTATGCCAAAAATATTACCAATCGTTATTCAAACAGCATCATTTGCTATACCAACTGCTATAGCAATTGATTCATTACTTGCTTACTACAACTTTGGATTTGTAACAAATACATTAGACTCTGCATCTTTAGGTTCTATTTTGAATGAACTACTTCTTGGTTCTGATTGAGAAGTATACCCACACTTACTATTAATACCAGTATTATTTGTTGGGGGAATTTCATTGTTGTTCTTTTTAGTGGGAAAAGTATTTGCAGATTCATTGGATCCAAAAACACATAGATAGGAAACCAAATCATGAATAAAGAAAAAAGAATATTGTCTGTTAGAAATATGGAAGTAAAATTCCAAGTTAGAGGAAGATTTTTAACAGCAATAAGAAATGTAAATTTAGATATTTTTGATAAAGAAATCCTAGCGATAGTTGGGGAGTCTGGTTCTGGAAAATCTGTTATCACGAAAACTTTTACTGGAATGCTTGAATCTAACGGGTGAATTAGTAATGGTTCTATAGTTTATAGACCAAATAAAGAGTCAGTCGATGATACAAAAGTTTATTTTAAAGAACCATTAGACTTGGTTAACTTACAAAGTCCATTAATTTCTAAAGACTTGATTAAAGTTGTGGTTAAAACTAATAAGCAAAATATTAAAAAAATATTAAAAAAAATTAGAATTATTTATAAGCTTAATCCAATGTTTTTGTCTAAAAAAGCAGAAAAAGATTTTTTAGAAGTTTATAGATTAGAAAAAAAGTTATCAAATGAAACTAATGAAACTTTGCAAAAAATTTATGAAGAAAAAATTGCAAGTTTGAAGGCAGGCTTATTTAATAACGAAGAAGAAATAAACAAAATCATTGAAATCAAAAATAATAATAAAACAAAATACAATGAGTTATTAAAAAACAAGCAAGATTATTTACACGAATTATCAAAAGATGTCGATTTTAATAAATCCAATTTACGAAACAAAAAAATAAATAATCTCGAAGCAAAAATTAAATTAATATCAGAAAAATTAGAAATAATAGAAAACGACGAAGTTCGTGATTCTATTGTAAATAGTTACTTCGATGAAATTATTCGCTATGAAATCGATATCAATAAAATTAAACCAATAGATATGTTATGTAAAAATAAAATATCTAAAATCATTTTATTGATTGAAAGATTTATTGACACAAATAACGAATGAACTGAGGAAGAAAAAAGTTTCGTTATAAAATATTTCTCACTTAAAAAACATTTAAAGCGTTTTGAAGTGGAGCTAGAAACATTGTGTCATTCTATCATTAATAACAAGGTATTGGATACAGATCATTTTTACAATATCTTAGTCGATTGAAAACGAGTTAAAAACTCGGACTTAGTAAATAAAATAAAAGCTTCAAAAGAAGTTAGACAACTTAGAGGTAAAACAATTTCTACTGTTTTCCAAGATCCTATGACTTCATTAAACCCACTTTTACCTGTTGGTTTCCAAATTACCGAAGTATTAAGAAAACAATTAGGTATGGGTAGAAAAGAAGCTAAAGTAGAAGCTATAGAATTATTAAGAAAAGTTGGTATAACTGATCCTGAAAAACGTTTCAAAGATATTCCTGGAAGATATTCAGGTGGTATGAGACAAAGAGTTGTCATTGCCATCGCCTTAGCTTCAAGACCAAGAGTTTTGATTTGTGATGAACCAACAACAGCGCTTGACGTAACCATACAAGCACAGATTCTAGACTTGATTAAAAGTCTACAAGATGAATACAAGTTTACTGTAATATTTATTACTCATGACTTAGGTGTTGTTGCTAAAATCGCTGATAGAATTGCGGTTATGTATGCAGGTCAAATTATTGAAATTGGAACAGTGAATGATATCTTTGAAAATGCAAAACATCCGTATACTTGAGCTCTTTTATCTTCATTACCACAATTAGGTAAAAAAGGTGATGAACTTTATTCAATTGAAGGTACACCTCCATCATTATTTAATGAAATTAAAGGAGATGCTTTCGCACCAAGAAATAAATTTGCATTAGAACTTGACTATATCAAGGAACCTCCAATGTTCAAAATTAGCGAAACTCATTTTGCTAAGACTTGATTATTAGATCCAAGGTCACCAAAAGTTGAAAAACCAGCTATTCTTAATAACTTGAAAGAAACAATTAGAGAGGCCGAAAAGGTAGGTTAACATTATGTCAACAAATACAGAAAACATACTTTTAAGTATTAGAGACCTTGTAATTGAGTTTCGCACTAAAGGAAAGAAATTCAAAGCCGTAAAGGAAGCAAGTTTTGATATTCATAAAGGAGAAATATTTGGTATAGTTGGTGAGTCAGGCTCTGGAAAAACAACAATTGGTAGAGCTATAGTTGGTGTTCAACCAATTAAAGATGGTGCAATTTATATGAATGACACCATCGTAGGGGGTAAACCAACAAGTTTATACACTTTAAACAAAGATATTGCAAAAAAAATTCATAGTATGTTAATTAAGGCTGATATGACTTCAAAAGAACTTGATAGAACATTGGAAGCATTAAAAGATATTTATTATTTTTACAAAGACCAAAATAAATTATTAGACATTAAAGAGCTAAAAAGTAAGCTTAAAGATAGCAAAATAAAATATGTTAAAGATATTTCATTAAATAACTTAAAAGACATCAATAGAATAATTAAAAACCAAGATAGAATGATTAAGTTTACTACAAACTTGAACGCATACATACCTGAAATCTCAAAAAAACTTGAGAAATCTGTATTATCTAAAATCATAGAAACTAAAGAAGCAGTTTTGGACTTAAAGGAATTCGCAACTAATGTATATAACTGCATTGAAGAGATTTTAAATTTAAGAGGTAAGTTCATTGCCAATAAAAATAAAGATATTGAAGCGTTTTTCACAGCAATATTTAAACAATGAAACACACTTGTTGAAAATCACAAAGACTACTTGAAAAAAATCAAGTGAGTTTCTGATATGCAATATCAATCATACGCATTATCAGCACCAAAAAGTAAGAGAGAATCTTTCATCAACTACTACAATAAACTTATTTATATAAAAAGAGACGAATTCTGAAAAGTATGTGTAAATCAATTAAATATTTTAAAAAACCAAGGTATTGATGAATCGGATGAAAACTTTAAAAAATTGTCTTACTACATTCAAGATTTTTGGTCAAACAAAAATTTCAATACCAATGCTTCTAAGAAAATTTTAAGTTTATTGAGTGAAGGTCACCCAATCGATGAGCGTATAGTCTCATTAGGTAACAAATTAAAGAATACAGACTTTGAAAGAAATCTAAAAAACCTAATTGACAACAATGCAACATTATCAAAAAAAGAACTTAAAGATTTATCTAAAGAACTTGAACAAATAAAAAAAATAATTCAAAAAAATATTGTTAAAGACAAAGAGTTGATAGAGAGTTTCTACAAATGGAAAGACATTCAAAATCCATACTCTGAAGAAGAAGTTGATTCATTTATAGAGTTAACTGAGTTCTTGGAATTACCTTCTATTGATGAATTCGTTAAAAATTCTTTCTTGTTTGCTGGTCAAACAAAAAAAGAAAAAAGAAAAAATAGAAGAAATATACAAATGATTTTCCAAGATCCTGGTTCATCATTAAATGATAGAATGGCAATTGAAGAAATTATTGCAGAAGGAATGGAAAACTTCCCAGAACTTTACAAAGGTGACGAAGCTAGAGAAAGATTTTTGAAAGAACATAACGAGCAAAATCCTCATGATCAATTAACAATGGAACAAGTAACTCACTCAATGGTTAAAAAACATATTATACTAAATCTTGTTAAATCTGTTGGTTTACTACCAGAACATTTATCAAGATATCCTCATGAATTCTCTGGTGGTCAAAGACAACGTGTTGGTATTGCAAGAAGTTTAGCTATGAGACCTCAATTAATAGTTGCAGATGAACCAATATCAGCTTTAGACGTTTCTATTAGAGCGCAGGTATTAAACTTATTTAAAAAATTCCAAGAACTATTAGATTTGACATTTATATTTGTAGCTCACGATTTATCAGTTGTAAGGTATATTGCAGATAGAATTGCTGTTATTTATCATGGTCAAATTGTTGAACTTGCACCTGCAGAAGAGTTGTTTAGTAATCCTTTACATCCTTATACAAAAGCTTTGTTATCTGCAATTCCAATTCCTGAACCAGAGTTAGCAAAAGAAACAAAACTTCAATTATACGAACCAGAAAAAGAACACTTCGATTACATATTTGAGCTACCATATTTTAAAGAAATTTTACCAGGGCACTTTGTCTGAGCGAATTCAAGAGAAATTAGAAAAATAAAAAGCAAACTTAAAAATCGAGAAAGGAGCTAAAAATGAATAAACTATTTAAAAAATTCCTAAGTTTATCTAGTGTGGCAATGGGTGGGTCATTAATTACCTCTTCAGTTGTCTCATGTGGATTATCTCTATCTTCACTGATGAATAGAGAAATAGACAATGAAACTTATAAAGGAGTTTATCAATTCAACGTCACAAGTTGAAACACAGCTCATACTATGCAAGCGGAAGACGGACGATTTTTATCAGATACAAATGATACACTAATTTCATCAGATCCTTACGGAAGAATGTATGGTGCATTAGTTGAAAGTGAGTATGGTGAAGAAAATGGTTCGAAAGGTACAGTAGGTAAGTCTGAAGAGGATTCTAAGAAATGAACATATAAGTTTAGAGATAATATCTTTTGAACAAATAGCAAAGGTGAGAAGGTAGATAAAGTTAAACCTTCTGATGTTATAAAAGCAGCTAAATATGCTTTAGTCGAAAATAATGGTTCTGATGTTTCTACACTTTGATTATCATTTATCAAAGGCGCTGATACAATTTACGATGAGATCAAAAATCTAGACAAGCAACAATCAAGTGGTTCGTCAAGTCAGTTGATAGATAAAGTTTTTGAAAATCATAAAGATGATTTCGGAATACAGGCCAACGACAAAGAGGGTTTACTAACTTTTATACTTACTAAACCATCTCCTTATTTCGAAAGTTTATTGAACTACTCAGTATTCTCACCAATTTATGATCCATATAAAGGTATGATTACAGATTATAAGGAAGCATATTTTAATGGTGCTTATATCCCTGAAGTGGTGAACCCAAATGGAAAGATTGTTTTAGTAGCTAACCCAAATTATCACCTTAAAGAAAATGTAAACATAAAAAGACTTGAGTATAGCTATTTAGAAGCTGGTTCTTCATCTAGAACTAGAACATTATTTGAGTCTGGTTCAATTACTGGATTTAATTTATCGGCAGATGATTTAAAAGGATGAAATGATTACATCGGTAAGGATTATGATAATCCTAAATTTGATGGAGCTTATTATACAAAATCAGCAGATAGTCCAGGAACATTTCTACTATTCTATAACTTCTTTAACTCTGCTTTAAATAAAGGAAATTCACAAGCACTTTCTGCTTCAAAATTATTACAGTCAAAAGATGTTAGAGCATTCTTATCTACATCAATTGAAAGAAGTAAATTTGTAAGAGCATTTTCAAAAACAATTGATGATTCTCAGATTTCTAAAATGCTTAGAAATACATATACAGGATTTGATGTTGCGAAAAACCCAAGTGAGTCTAATAGAGATTACACAGAATATATTTCAGATATATACGACAAAAAAACAACTATACAAAACAACTTAGCTTCAAAAAGCTGAACTTTGAAAGATGGTAATGATGCATATTTAAACAAATCAGAAGCTTTAGTGGGTAAAAGTCAATCTCAATTAATAGAAAGCATTAATGAGTTCATTGAAAAAGAGAAACTTGAAAGAAAAAATGGTAAAGTTGTTTTAAGATTTATTTTAAATCCTTCAACAAGTACATCATTAAATCCATATGTTAACTTTATGGTTAAAACATTTAATGCAATTCCAAATAACCCAATAAAAATTGAAACTTTTGTTCCTACTTCAACAGATGAATATCGAACAGAAGCATCAAAGGGTAACTTTGATATGTTTGTTTCTGGTTGATCTCCTGATTTTAAAGACCCATCAACATTTTTAGAAACACTAACACTTGGTGGTTCATATACCGCTTATAATGGGAATAAAAGATTATTTAAATCAAAAGCATCAGCAATAGATGATGAGGTGTTTGAGGGAAAATATTACGTAGATAAAAAGTTAATTACAAGTGAAACAAAAAATTTATTTGATAGCTGATATAAATATACAAATGATTATGAAAAGACCGATCTTGAAGAAACCGATATAACAAAAAGGTATCAAAAATTTGCACAAGAAGAGTATAGTATGTTATATGAAAACTTCAATGTTCTTCCGCTTTATACAAAAGCAATGCCAAAGACATATTTGGTGGACTATACTGAACCTTACTCTAAATCATATGAAGCGTTTGGAACAAGTGCTTTCAAGCATTATGGTGCAAAAATGAATAAAAAGTTATTAACAAGAGAACAATCTAGAAAAATCATAGAGGAGTATTCTGAAAAATTAGCAATCATTGACAAAGATTGAGAAAAATGTAGAACTGGTCCTCATTGAAAAAAACAAACTAGTTGTTAGTTTAAAAAATCTACTTAATTGTAGATTTTTTTGTAATATATTTATATAAAGGAGTACAAGATGACCAACAAATTACTGGCAAAGAAATTAATAAAGTATCTAAATAATACAAAAGCTAATGAAAGTATTTACAACCAAGGTGGCTTTAAAAGTGTTTTGCATTTATATAACGAGTCTCTGATAACCGAGAAGGTAGATAGAAGAATAATTTGTCTAGACACAAATGGTTGAAAACAAGTTAGTATCGTAGGAGATGTTACATTAAGTGCAATCTATCATTTGAGTCCAAAAAAATCTAAAAAATGAATAATAGCAGTTCACGGTTATTCTTCATCAAAAGAATCTAGCGCACTATCAACTTGATATTTAAATGACTTGGGATTTAACATTTTAGCTTTTGACTTCCGTAATCATGGACAATCTGAAAAAGGTTTAGTAACTCTTGGAACTAACGAAGTTGAAGATTTGATGCAAGTTATCAAATATGTTAACGCTACATTCAAACCTAAATCAATTGGACTTGTTGGTTTTAGTATGGGTGCATTTACAGTTAATGCTTTTGCATTACGAAAAGACTTTGATTGGAAAAAAAATAAAATCAAGTTTGGAATCACTGACTCACCATATTTTGGTGTTCGTGAAATTTTTAATAAGCTATTCTTAAATATCACACCACTTATATCAAACTATTTAAAAGATGTTGTAAATGAAGCGATACAAGTTTATCAACAAGATTACGGCGTTGATGTAATGAAACATAATTTGTCAAAGATGATTGTGAATTGTGACAAAAGTTTTCCTATTTTGTTCATCCACTCAAAAGAAGATACAATTACTAATTGCGAAGACACAAAAAAGATATATAATTTAAGAAAGATTTTAGATACCAAAGATAAAATTAAAATTTTTGAAAAAGGTTCACATATAAGATCATTGATATCTAATACAGAAGAATATTTATCGTTAGTAAAGGAATTTATTAAAGATAAAGTATAAAAAAGAGGTTAAATATATGCAAAAGGAAAAAGAAGTTCTTGTTGAATTGGAAAACATCTCAAAAATTTTTGATAGAAAAGTCTGAGCGATTAAAAAAATAAACCTAAAAATATATAAGGGAGATGGGATTGGTATAATTGGTCCTAATCAATCTGGAAAGACTGTTTTAGGAAGATTGATAGCTAATCAAATCAGGCAGACAGGTGGTATTTTAGAATATAATTTTAATCGTGGTGACGTTTTATCTTCAGTGGGTTTTCAGTTTAGGGATACCATTTGACCAGATGGATTCAAAGTTAAAGAAATCGTTAATTTATATAAATCTATATACAATATGGAAGATGAAGCTTGATTGGATGAACTCTCAAGTGTTTTTAATATACAAGATAGATGAGATAATTACTTAAACTCTTGTAACAAGTCGTGATTGCAATTATTTTCATTATTCCTTGCCTTCATTCACAAACCTGAACTAGTAATACTTGATGAGGTTTCAAATACAATAGGGATGGATATGAAAGTAAAAGTTTTGAGCTTCTTGAAAAAATATAAAGAGGAGCACAAGGCCACATTTGTAGTCATTTCACCAGATAATTCAATTTTCGATTACCTATGTAATCGAATAATTGTTATGGAATCAGGATTAATACTGTCAGATGATTATGTTAATGACTGAGATTCTAACACTAGATTCGAAGACTATACTTTAAAGGTTATGAAAACCATCGAATCAAAAGAAGTGAAATTAAAACCGGACCCAGTATTTAAACCTATATTAAAAAAATATGAAAAAAAATTAGAAAAAGCAACTGAGATTTATGATGTATTCATAAATAGTTTTGATAATATTGAAACTGTTCAAAATGATAAAATCTTTAATAAAATAAAAAATATTAATTTCAATAGTCAAGAACTTCACCAAAAAATAATAACATTAGCATCAACGGGTTTGAATAAATCTACTATTGACGATGTTAAAATAGCAATCAAAAAACTAATAAAATTATTCAAAGACTTGAAAAAGCAATATAAAAAAGTAGGAACTACACATAATTATTGAAGATTAATAAAACGTTATTTACAAAAAGTAGAGTTCTTTCCAAAATATTTATCAAACGACTTATACGGTGTTTTTAAAACTAACAAAATTATAGTAGATGGAAATGAAATTACCGCCGAATTATCAAAGAAAGAACTAACTCAGCTAAGACTTCTTAAGAAAAAATATATTCAAGAAGAGATTAAAATCATGAAGTTTGAAGCTAAAATTTTAAAAAGACAAGAAAGAAGTAAAAAACAACTACGAAATCTAGAGCAAAAAAACACTAGTGTTTAGAAAGGAGTTTAATGATGAATAAGCATTGAGAAGTATTTAAAACCTTATGAAAACTTCAAATGGAAAACTATCGAAAAGATATATTCAACCTTTTTTCAGGGTGAATTATAACAATCATAACTTTGATAGTTTGATTATCCTTTAAAGACACTTCGGTTGGATCAAACTCAATAAAATATGACCCCTTTGTAGTAGCATCTGCAGTAGGGGTTAGTTGTATTAGAAATTGCTTATTCAACTTCATCAGAACACTAAATGAATTCAAAGCTAAAAACTTTTTTAACAGAATATTCTCAACAAGAGTATCTAAAACTTTTGTCTTTTTCAGTTTAATTATATTTAATCACGTTATAAATCTGCTTGTTTCCTTAATAATTGTAGCAATAGCAATGTTGTATAAAGATCAAAGAATGTCCATACAGGATGTAAATTGGATAATGTTCATAAGTGGTTACTTACTTCTTGTAATTATGTGTAATATGATTGCTTTTATAGTAGCATTTACAATCAAAAAAACAGAATGAGCGTTAGCTATTGGTAATATTTATTATTATGGAGCAATATTTTTACTTGGTTTGGGTATCCCATACAAATTATTAGCAAAAAACGAGTTTATCATTTATATAAGTTATATATTCCCACAAAGATATGCACTTAATATAATGGATGCTGGTTGAATCAATTCATCAAATATGTCCTATCCTGACTTTGATCAAGGATTTGGATATGGTGGGCATACTTGGATCCCTTATTTAGTATCGATTATTTTGATAATGGGTTCCTTGATATTGGTGACTATCATTTTTAATAAGTCTTTTGAGTTTGAAAATAGAAAATACAAAAGATTTATTAATAAAAACAAGCATTTAGGAATAATTTACACGATAAAAAGAGCAAGTTCTGTAAATGATCTTAAAGAAATTATCAAAGTTCGTAATGAAATAAATAAATCAAATGAAACTATCATATTAAATAAACAAAAAAGTCTAGCAAAAAAATATTGAAAGTTGAAAAAAAACTCAGCTTCGAAAAAGGGTGACAATAATGAAGGAATCTAATAAAACATTCAAATTTAAAAATAACTTTAAAGTATTTTTTGATTTTTATAAATTATCTCTTAAGACTTTTTTTGTTTCACCATTAAACATATTATTGGGGATAGTTATAATATTTTTTGTTTTATGAATATGACTTCTTTATAGAGAGAATGATCCTTTTATATTATCTTCTGCAATTGGTAGTTTAATTATTAGAAACGGTCTACATACTTTTTATCGTGGTTTAAATAGCCATAAAGAAACGGGATTTACTAAAAGAATAGATTACACACCAATTAATGTGTGAATAAAACCATTTGCATACATTCTATCTTCATTAACAATTAATGTGATTGTATCAATAGCACTATTATCATCAACATTAATAGTCTTTGATACACAAATGGAATTAGTTAAACATGTAAATTGACCTATGTTCATAAGTGGAGCTTTCTTCCTATGATTATTATCGGTTCTTATGAGCTATAGTATTTACACTTTTTTCAAAAGATCAAGTATGGCGTTAATTTTAGCTTTACTTTTGTATATTTTAGCCTATTATTTGCTTGGTTGTGCCTATCCTTACAATATTATAGCTAAGTATGATTGGTTGAATTCTTTCCTTTATGCATTTCCACAGCGTTATATGATGAATGTTATGCAAGCAGGATGAGTTGGAGCCACCAATTTAGTCTTTACAGACATTGAAAACGCTGGTGAATTCGCTGTTGATTGAAAATTAACACAAAACCTCTGAGTACCTTATCTTGCTACTTTTGGGTTCATTTTACTATTTTCAATTCTTTTAATAATGGTTATAATTATAAAGGTTGAGAAACACAAAAAAGATAAATTTGGGGTTAGTTTAATCCTTAGATTATCAACAAAATACATCAATGACTTGAAAAGATGCGCAAGTCTTGAAGAATTAAAGACGCTAAGAAAAAAACACTTAGAAGAAATAGGGTATCGTTCAGATACTAAGGATTGATCTAAAGTAACTTTCAAAAAGAAAAAGTAATGGAGGTATTATGAAAATAATTAAATTAGATGAGAGTAAATTGAATAGTACAGAAGGAGCGATTGTTAAGCAAATTAATGAAAACCCTGATTATTTCTGTAGTCATTCAATACAAGATGTCTCAAAAGCAAGTAATGTAAGTTCGAGTACAATGACAAGGGTTTGTCAAAAATTGGGTTTCAAAAGTTTTAAAGCAGCACAAATGTTTGTTTATGAGAAATCAAGAATGCAAAGTGATTATTACAAATTATGAGATAATAAGACGATTGAACAAATTATTCATAATGTGAGAGGTAGTGCTTTATTTACAATAAATGAAACATTAGACGCAATCGATCATAAATATATAGAAGATATAGCTTCTAGAATATATAATTCCAAAAGAGTAATTGTGTTTGGTATAGAACAAGAGCAAACATCTATCAACTCTTTTGTACTTAACTTAGCAAGAATAGATATAGATGCAATCAGAGTAAGCAATATACATAGTTTTGCACAAAGAGCAGTTTTTTTTGGTAAAGAAGATTTTTGTGTATTTGTAACAAGAACAGGTTGAACAAAAGAAATTATTGAGGCTGTTAAGTGGTCAATGACCAAAGAAATACCTATTTTGATATTAACAACTGACATTGAAACCACTAAAAATCATATAGGTACCATGTCTTGCGATGATATTTATTTATTAGAAACTCATACAATGAATATTGATAAAATAAAATATCCATCAATCTCATCAGTTCCAGGAGAAATGATTATTTTCGATTTACTATTTAATATAATCGTTGGTATGAATAAAGAATTTAGTGATAAGTTTCAAAAAACTAATGAAATATCGTTAAATTGAAACTTTGGAGGTCATTTATAATGGACGCTCAGGCACTTTATAAAGAAAATAAGGAACTAAAAGAAGAAATAGAGATTTTTCGTAAAAAACAAGAGTATATCGACAGCGGAGTTCTTAAGACAAAGCAAGTTTACGATATTGCTCGTTATAATGCCGAAAAAATAATTACAAAAGCTATTGAGTTTGTTTATGATGTTAAAAATGATATTGAAAATACTTTAAATAAAATCAATGCTAATCAAAATTTGTTCAACAAAGAAGTTAATGAATTTTTATCAAGAAACGAACATTTTATAATTAAAGACAAGGCAGAAATTAAAAACATCGCAGATATGGTCTTAAAAGACATTAAAATATAAATTGTTACATAAGTAGGTCATTAGGAGTTAAAAAAATGAAAAGAATATTAAATATCTTTAGCACAATAAGTTTAGTTGTTTCAACAAGTTCACTAACAATTTCTTGTTTTGAAAAGACCACAACTAACATTGCATCATTAAATTTTAATGGAGATTTGACTGATACACCAATAATTGAAGTTAACGAAAAAAACTTAATAACAACTTTTGTCCGAAAAAATCTAAAAAATGGTCATTATTCTGATAAAGAATTGGAACTATTTTCAAACATAACTATTGATAAAAACTCTATAAAAAAAGAATCTGATACGGTAGACATTTTGAATAATTCTATCTACTCAGTGAATATTAAGGCGGTTGCAAGATCAAGAATACTTACTGGAACACAAAAAATATTATTCAAATCGAACAACAAAGGAGTTTTGGATGAAAAAACTAATAAGCTAATAGAAAAAAGAGAAAATAATTTATCATTTTATTGATATGATTGAGTCACAAAAGAAAACAAGGTTGCCGATAGTGAAGCTAATAAATGAATTGAAGCACCTTTATTAGAAACTGTTGATTGTTGTGAGAATTATAAAAATGTAAAATATATCAAGTTGGCTTATTCTGTTCCAGGTGTTTACGATAAAGAAAAAGAACAGGTTATCTCTAATAATTACGATACTGATTTTCAATATACATTGAGAAACAAATCAGCAGAAAATGGAGAAAAAGATAAAAACTACATTTTTTTAAGCACCAAGAAAAATAAAAAGAAAAAATATATTTTATCTATTGGAGGAGCTTCAGCAGATAAAATTTTATTCAAGTGAGACCAAAAAAAAGATATAAAAAAATCTCTTAAAGAATTGATAAGAGAAATGAATTTGGACGGAATTGATATTTCAATTGTTGGTGAAACTTTGAGGAGTTTTGAAAGTAAGTCGACACTCTCACAAGCAATTCGCGAAATAAAACTTGAAAATTGATTAGAAAACAAAGACTTTTTTGTATCCGCATCAATAAACTTTGATCATTTACGAAAAGACAAGTTCGTTGCAGGAAGTTTTTCATACATAGACTTAATTGAGTCATTAAAAGGTTATATTGATATAATATCACCAACTACTTTTAATGTTATGTCAAGATATAAGTTAGAATATTTAGATGATGTTGAATTCGGAATAAATGATAAAAGTAAAGTTAAAGTACGCAAGGGCACAATTATAGAAGCAAGTATTGAAATGCAAACTATGGAATTCTACTACGCTTATCTAAGGTCTTTATTAGATGAAAACTGAAGTATTAAAAATAATCTTTACTACATAAACGATTTACCTATTGACATTTCTATCACAAGTGCACTTAGTGGAATTGGATATTTCAATGAAAATGTCTTCAAATCTGCTTTCGAAGCTCTTAAAAGAGACTTAACAAATGAAGCTAAGAAAAACATCATAGGGTTAAATGTTTTTTCATTAAATGATGATATAATTAACTCAAGAAAAATCGTGCAATCGTACGAAAATATATTTAAAGAACAAGACAAGGATATATAAAAAGTTATTCAGAGAGTTAGTGTTTGGTGTGAACTAATAAATGGACTATATATTCATCACTTGGTTATTAGGAGAAGAAGAAGTTTCAACTTTGTAGAACTCCTCGGTTTTCGCGTTATAGAAAAAAAGATATGTAAATTTTTTTTACATAACTAAGGATGGTACCGCGATCAAACGCTCCTTTATAAGGGCGTTTTTTTTTATATGAAAGGATTTATTATGCAAAAAAATTATAAAGACACATTATTAATCTATCAAACAGATTTCGAGATGAAAGCAGATTTAAATAAAAAGGAACCATTAATGGAAAATAAATGGTTGGAAGAAAATATTTACAATAAAAAAATATCAAGCAACAAAGATAAACCTTTGTTTGTTTTACATGATGGACCACCATATGCTAATGGAGATATTCACGTTGGTCACTCATTAAATAAAATTTTGAAAGATTTCATCGTGCGTTGAAAAAATAGTAGTGGATATAATTCACCATATATAATGGGTTGAGACACACATGGTTTGCCGATTGAAACTGCAATCACTAAACAAGGTGTCGATAGAAAAGCAATTAAACCAACAGAATTTAGAGATTTATGTAAGAATTATGCACTAGATCAAGTGAAAAATCAAGCAGAGCAATTCAGAAGATTAGGTATATTCACTGATTATGATAAAAAATATATTACTTTGACTCAAGATTATGAAATTAGTCAACTTCACCTATTCTTAAAAATGATAGAAAAGGGATTAATATATAGAGATTTAAAGCCAATTTATTGGTCACCATCTAGTGAATCAGCACTTGCAGAAGCAGAAATCGAATATGCAGAAGTTAGGTCACCTTCAATTTACGTTGGAGTTCCTATAATAAATAATCCTGAATTTAATAATGTAAATGCAATAATTTGAACAACAACTCCATGAACAATACCAGCCAATCAGTTAATTGCTGTTGGAGAAGATATGGAATATGTTGTTATTACGTCAGATGCATCAGATAAAAAATATCTTTTAGCAAAAGACTTACTTTCTCAGGTTTCAGAATCAGTTGGTTGAGAAAACGTAACCATATTAAAAACTTTAAAGGGAGCAGAGTTAGTTGATCTTGAATATAAACATCCTTGATATGATAAAAAAACCGGGAAAATTGTTATTGGACATCACGTAACAGCTGAATCTGGTTCTGGTCTAGTTCATATAGCTGGTGGTTTTGGACAAGACGACTTTGAAATTGTCTCAAAACACAATATCAAAGCATTTGCCCCAATAGATGATCAAGGAAAGTTTGACATCACTGTTGATGATGAAAGACTTGAAGGTTTATTTTACGAAGATGCTAATAAAGTTATCGGATTAGAGTTAGAAAATAAAGGCTATTTATTAAAACTAAAATTTTTAAAACACTCATACCCACATGACTGAAGAACAAAAAAACCAGTTATTTATCGTGCTACAAACCAATGGTTTGTAGGTTTGGACGCAGTTAAAAAAGAAATAGACAACGTTATTGTTAACAATGTTGTTACTTATCCTGAATGATCTAAGGAAAGATTGAGAAACATCGTTAAAGATAGAAATGATTGGACAATAAGTAGACAAAGATTATGA
This sequence comes from Spiroplasma apis B31, assembly GCF_000500935.1. Classification (NCBI taxonomy): domain Bacteria; kingdom Bacillati; phylum Mycoplasmatota; class Mollicutes; order Entomoplasmatales; family Spiroplasmataceae; genus Spiroplasma; species Spiroplasma apis. The sequence continues at coordinate 867,650 of NC_022998.1, read as the reverse complement.
GGAGTACCTATTATCGCATTCTACGATGAAAAAAAACAACCTCAACTAGATAAAGAAATAATTAAATATGCAATTAATGTGACTGAAGAAAAAGGAACTAATTCTTGATTTGAGTTAAGTGCTGATGAATTTCTGCCTGAAAAGTATCGTAACAAAGGGTGAACAAAAGAAAAAGATATTTTAGATGTTTGGTTCGATTCTGGTTCATCAAATATTGCTTTAGAAGAAAACTTTGGTTTAAAAAGACCATTCGATGTTTATTTAGAAGGTAATGACCAATACCGTGGTTGATTTAATTCATCAATAATTAACTCAGTTATTTATGATGGAAAACCAGCATATAAAACTTTATTAACTCATGGTATGACAAATGATGAAAAAGGTAAAAAAATGTCTAAATCAATTGGTAATACCATTAATCCGATTGATATTGCAAATGATTTAGGAGCAGATATTTTAAGATTATGAGTGTTCTCAACAGACTTTACAGACGATCAAAAGATAGGGAAGGATATTCTAAAACAAATTTCAGAATCATACAGAAAAATAAGAAATACCTTAAGATTCCTACTTTCTAATCTAGTTGACTTTAATCCAATGACAGATGAAGCAAAAACCTTAAAAGAGGTCGATAATTTTGCTTTACACAATCTTGCAGTATTCAAACAAAAGGTTTCAGAATCATTTGAAAAATTCAATTTCAACAATGCATATAAGTTAATCAATAATTATGTCGCAAATGATTTGTCTGCATTTTACTTAGACTTTATAAAAGATATTATCTATGTTGAAAAAAGAGACTCTTTAAGAAGACGACAAGTACAAACAGTTATGTACGAACAATTATGAGTTTTAATCGATGTTTTAAGACCAGTTTTACCTCACACTATTGAAGAAGTTTATAAAAATATAAAAAACATCACTTTACTAGAGTCTGTTCATTTATTAGATCTAAGAGTACAAGACTTCATGATGAAAGATGATTTTGTTGAAAAATGAAAAACAGTTTTAAAACTTCGTGACGATGTAAATGAAGCATTAGAAAAAGCTAGAAATGAAAAAATAATAAAAAAAGGATTTGAAGCAGAATTGACTATAAAATTAAAGAAAGATTATGATTTTATAAAACAAATTGATGATTTAAATCAAATCTTAATTGTTAACTCAATAATCTTTGAAGAATCTTTAAGTGATGTTAACTCTAGGGTTGCTGAAGTTAGTGTGAAATTAAAAGAAGGATTAAAATGTGAACGTTGTTGAGCAATTTTCGATAATCTTAAAGAAGATATCTGTGAACGCTGTTATGACGTACTTAATTAAGGTGGTATTTTATGAAAAACTTGAAATTAATTCTTAAAACATATGATTATAACGCTAGATATAAACTTCTTTGATGTCTACCATTATTTTTAAGTCTAATATTTTTTGATTGAATAACAAAAGCTTTGATAGTAAAGAATTTTAGTTATGGTCAAGAAGGTAAATTGATACCTGGATTTATAAAAATGGAGTATATCATTAACCCGGGAGCAGCTTTGGGAATGAATTCTGACAATCCAACCCTAGCGATTGCATTAGCAGCATTAGTAACTATAATATTAATAGGTATTTTTGTATTTGTTAACAATAAATTTTGGACACAATCAATAAATGTTATGTTAGCTGGAAGTTTTGCCAATCTAATGGGTAGGGCTTGAGCTCCAAATGTTAGAGGTATTAGTGGTGGAGTAGTTGATTTTTTAAAATGAGATTTCCAATTATTAGGATCTGACACATACATATTTAATCTTGCTGATTTATTTGTTAATATTTCAATCGGAATGTTGATTCTTTCGTTAATTATTTTTTCAATTCAACAAGTGAAAGAAATCTTTTACAAAAAAAATCAACAAAAATATGATTTTTATCTTGAAACTAAAGATAAGCTTCACAAGTTAGAAAAATCCTATCTTCATTCTATAAAGAAACAAACCATAAAAAATAGATATGAATTATGAAAAACTTATCTAAAAGATAAAAAAGTAATAAAAACAAATTGAAAAATTAGAAGTAAAGAAATAAACAAGGAGAGTTAAAATGAAATCAATAAGATTGGTGTTAACAAATAATGAAGGTAGATTAGACAAGTTCTTAACAGATAGACTTAAAGATAGTTATAATTTTTCGCGAAGTTATATTCAAAAACTAATAGATGAAGGTTACATCAAGGTTAATGATAATGAAGTAACTCCAAAATATAATCTACTAGAAAATGATGAGATATATGTCGAATTAAAAGCACCAACAGAATTAGATGCTAAACCACAAAAAATTGATTTCAAAATAGTTTATGAGGATGATGATTTAATTGTAGTTGATAAACCAAATAATTTGGTTGTACATCCTGCGGCTGGAAATCCTGATGGTACATTAGTTAATGGTCTACTATATAAGCTTGAAAAACTATCTTCTATTGGGGGAGTTTTAAGACCTGGAATTGTCCATCGTCTTGATAAAATGACAACAGGTTTGATGATTGTTGCTAAAAATGACAAAACACATAGAGCATTAACAGAAATGTTAGCAAAAAATAAAATCCATAAAGAGTATTTGGCACTTGTACACGGAGTTGTTGAACCAAATACAGGACTTATTGATGCTCCTATCGGGAGACAAAAACATGATCGTAAAAAAATGACTGTAACTGATTTAAATTCAAAAAATGCTCGAACACATTTCACTGTTATGAAACGTTTCAAAAAACATACATTATTAAAGTGTGTTATCGAAACTGGGAGAACCCATCAAATCAGGGTGCATATGAATTACATAAAACACCCTGTTTTAGGAGACCCGCTTTATGCTTATAAAGAAGATGAAAAAATGGAGTTTGGACAATACTTGCATTCTCACAACTTAAGCTTTGAGCATCCAATATCAAAAAAAAATATCAGTCTAAATAGTGATTTACCAAAAGAATTTAATGATAAACTTAAAGAGTTAGAAGAATAGGTGTAAAATATGAACGCAAATCTTAGTGAATTAAAACTAAACTTGGTACACTTTTTAATTAAAGTTGAAAAATATAAAGCTTTACCTAAATACAGTAATGAAAATATTTCTTATTTAGTTAATCCTAAAAATAAGTTTCAAATTGTATGTGTTACTATTGGTAATCCTGTAACATCAGACAAGAATTTAGAAGAAATAAAAAATACAGTTAAGTCTGCTAAAAGAGAAAAATTAAATACTTTGATCATTGCCTTAACTTCAAATTTAGAGATATCGCTTGTTGATGGAACTTTAATAGATGTTGACTCTTTAGAAACTATTAAAACTAAATTAAGTAATCATTTCCCTAGAATAAATAGTCTTGTTATTGAAAAAAACGAAGATTCTCCAGAAATCGATGAAGAAGAATTGTTAGCCTCATTAAAAAATCCTTCAGAATCTAGTAATATTAAGTTAAAAAATCTAGCTGCAAGAATGACAACTAATAGTGCGTTGTCAATTTTGTTGGGTGCAATGTTTATAATTTTACCAATTGTTACTTATATAATGTGAACTATGTTAAATATGAGAAATCCAAATACTCCTTTAAAATCTGATGCAGTTGCCTCACTTTTCTTTGGTGCTACAAATAGATCTTTAACAGTTATTGGACAACAATATTGAAGAATATTCACATATGGTTTTACAGCTAATAATGGTGGATTGTTGAAAGCCATAATAGAAGTATTTATTATTGGTTCTTTAACCTTGAAACTATCTAAATACACAGAAGGTGTTCTGGGAACACTGAAATTCGCATCAATTACATTAATAACCTATGTTCTTGCTGGATTATTTGTATCAGTCATGATACCTTTTGGTCAATTTAATGGTGTATTAGGTTTCACAGCCTCAACAATTGCAGCTTTAGGTGTTACAACTTGAGATAAGAAAAACGACACCGTTATTATTTTCTCTAAAAATAGAATTATTATGCCACTTCTTATAATGATTGCATATTCATTATTTTTTAAAACAACAAACGAAATAATATTAATAGTTACTGCATCAGGTATTTCTGGAGCTTTAACTATGTTGATGACTTATAATTATAAGAATCTTGATAGATACTTTGTTATGCCAGTTGTAATGATTGCTGGATTCGTAATCATTCCAATTATTTTCCTATTTTTACCATATTCTTCTTTAGCAGAAGACCGTGATTCAATTAATGCTATGGGAGCTTATATACAATACAATACTTTTAGTGTTGAGCAAGCTAATCGCTTTTTAGGACTAAATAAATGAAGACTGTATTTCAATGCAAACGGAAACTTAGTACGTTTTTAAGTAGGAGGTCATAATGATAAGTAAAAGAAAGAACTATATCGACTGAGATACATATTTTTTGGCAATGGTTCAGTTAAATGCTATGCGAAGCAAAGATCCAGAAACACAAGTAGGTTGTGTAATTGTCAATAATTTAAATATTATCATTTCAACTGGTTACAATGGACTACCTAGGGGACTAGATGATGATAATTATCCTTGAGATCGTAATGGTGACTGAGAAAATACTAAATATCCATACATAGTTCACGCAGAATTAAACGCGATCCTTTCTTCACAAAGAAGTGTTGATGGATGCACATTGTATACCTCTTTATTTCCATGTAATGAATGTTCTAAAAGTATAATTCAGTCAGGAATCAAAAAAATCATATATTCATCTGACAAATATTGCAATACAACTGAAAATTTAGTATCAAAAAGAATGTTAAATGATGCAAATGTAATATTGGAGTATAAAGAAGCTGTAGTATTAGAGTTAAAATAATAAAATAAAAATTAATACAAATAAATCCATACTTTGAAGTATGGATTTATTTGTTTTTATGAGACATTTATTTTATTTTGTCATTGAAATGTAACTTAATAAAATTTTTTACATCATTTGGCAAGCTGGTTTTATAATTGTTCACTAATGTCTTGACACTATTACCAGCCCCCAAAGGTAGGTTAATGTTATATTTCTTACTTAGGGTTTCAATTGTGGTCAAAAAATGATATCTAGCAATTATACTGGCACAAGCAACAGCAATGACTTTATCTTCTGCTTTAGTGTAAAATTCAATATTTTTTATAATCTTAGTATTTTGGTCCTCGAGATAAGAAAAATACTTTTCTTTGTTAACAAATTGGTCCATTATTATTTTGTCATAGTTGATTTCATCGTCTTCTAAAAATTGATTTAAACATTTGTTGTGTGCTATTGCTTTTAATTTATGTGTATTTTGGTATTTATCGTAAAGATCATTATATTCCTGATTATCCATTGTATAAAATGAGTGTTTTATATTTTCAAGTAATAATGGATAAATTCGGTAAATATCGTTATCAGTTAACTTCTTAGAGTCTTTTATTTTAGAGAAAACGGTAGGCTCTGACTTGGCAAAGTCCTTAGGAACTAATGCACAACAAACAACAAGTGGACCAAAAAAGTCACCAACTCCTACTTCATCACAACCAATAACACTAATATCATTGAAACTTTCAATCATTGATTGTTCTTTTTTTTGACTGTTTAATGTGTTATTGTAAGGTAAATTGAATTTAACAGCATACTTTTGTCAATTTGAAGACTGTATCAATAAAGTATTATTTGTATATATACTTATAACATCATTATTAGAAAGTCTAATAAGGTATTTTATATAAGGATTTTTACTTTGTTCAATGTAATTGTCATATTCTTTAGTGATACTATTGATGATTGTTAGGCTAACATTTTTTCAAGATTTGTTATTCACAATTGTACTCCTTAAAATCTACCTTAATATTATACTATTGCTTTTTATGTTCTATTTCATAAATAAAAGTTGGTATAATCTTTTTAGTAAATAAAGGAGCGCTTCTTGATGATATTTAATATTGGGCCATGATGACTTTTTGATATCTTAGCGTTAGCAATAATTATATCAACTACAGCTTTCGGTGCAAAACGAGGGTTTTTCGTTTCTTTTTATATCTTGCTTGTTGAACTTGTTGCAATTGTTTTAATGATGTTTATTCCAACAATAATAACTAATTCAATCAATAAAACAGTTGTGAATTTTTTAGCCTCAAAAGGTTTGGCTTCTGCATTTGAATCAATGTCTGATAGTATAAAAGACGTTTTATTGAATTTATTCAAAACCATGGGTATTACTAGTGATCTTAATTTTGATTCTCAAGGCCTAGGCTATGAGTTTTTTACTGTTTGTGTTGCTTGTGTTCTTTATTTAATTTTAACAATATTGACATTTATTTTAGTCAATCTTATTGGTCTATTCTTATTTATAGCTGTTAAAAAAAGAATTAGACGTTTAAAAATAATTGGCTCAGCAGACACAATGTTAGGGGCTGTTAATGGGTTTGCAATAGGAATGACATTTTCTTTAATATTTACAACACTTTTATCGAATCCATTCATAGCAACTGAAACACAAACTCTTGGAAGATTGAATTTTAATGAAATGAGCGAAAAAGAACAAGCGGATTGGACAAAAGACGGTAATTCATTTAATAGATATGCAATTAGTAGAAAAATCTCAACTGAGATTCCTTATTTGAATTTTTCATCTATAGTTTATACTAATCAATGTATTCAAAAATATATGATTAAACCTTTAACAACTATTGCTAATCAAAAGATGGAATCTATGGATACCTCGACTTTGAAACCAGTTTTTAAAGAATTTGAGGAACTGATGGTAAATGGATACACTAGTGACAATCCTTTAACTGCTCCAATTTCAGCTTGTATAAATCTTATGCCAGAAGACAGTAAAAGTGTATTTAGAATTACAAGTGAATTACTACTTATGGGAATTCAAGCATTTGTTACCAACACAGCAAAAACAACTGTTAATAGTTATGAACTCATTAATAGTTTAGAAGATTTTAAAGCAGAAAAAAATATAGAAACAAAACTTCAATGAGTAACACCAGAAGTATTAAAAGATTTTTATGATTGAAGCAAGCAAAAATCAGACGCATCACAAAATGAAACTAATCCTTTTATAAAAATCGCTAACAATATAGACAATATAGACAATGCAACTGATGACAGTGAAAGACGAGCACTTTCAAAAGTTTTAAGAAACCCTGTTAAGACATATAGTTTTATGAGAAACATTTACTACGTAAATCAGACAACAACAAAAAACATGGAAACTTTCCCATTCTTAGCTTCATTATATTCTTCCAACTTCTTTATAAAAGGTATGGAGTTTGTACCGACTGGTGGTTTATTGACACAAAAATTAGGTGAAATTGAAAACTGAGGTAATTTAAATCCAAATGCATTGTTGGTTTTAGGAGGATCTGAAAATCCTGATATTGCTAAAAAAAATTATAATGGATTTTGAATAAATAAATACTTTGCGTATGCAGATTTGGGTGAGAATGATTAAAGTTGGTATAGATATTATAGAAATAAATCGTGTTTCTATAGAAGAACGTCTCATAAAAAGAATACTTCACACCGAAGAAATCGAGTTGTTAAATGCAATTGAAGACCATCAACGTAAACTACAATTTTTAGCGGGTCGATGAGCCGTTAAAGAAGCTATCTTTAAAGCAATTGATATAAACATAGCACCACATAACATCAATGTAAGTTATTTAAATAACAAGCCAATAGTAAAAAATGATGAATTAGAAGACATTCAAATATCTATATCACATGAAAGAAACTATGCTGTGGCAATTGCAATAAAACCATAATATCAATATATAATTATTTACAGTGAGGTGTTTATGAAACAATATCTAGAATTAGTAAAAACTATCTTAGAAAAAGGCGAAACAAGAATGGACCGTACTAGTACTGGAACCATTTCATTGTTCGGTACACAAACAAGATATGATCTTAGGGAAGGCTTCCCTCTTTTAACAACTAAAAAAGTGTTTTTTAAAGGAATAGTACATGAAATTCTTTGATTTATAAAAGGAGATACCAATATAAAATACTTAGTCGATAACGGGGTAGGGATTTGAAACGAATGACCATTCGAAATTTATAAAAAATCTTCTGATTACAAAGGGGAAACTTTGAACGAATTCGTGGAAAAAATAAAAAATAGCGATGAGTTTGCAAAAAAACACGGAGATTTAGGTCCAGTATATGGAAAACAATGAAGAAACTTTGAAGGAGTTGACCAATTTACTAATTTGATAAATGACCTAAAGAATAACCCTTATTCTAGAAGACACATTATAAGTGCTTGAAATCCTTCTGAAGTACCTTTTATGGCTTTGCCACCATGTCATTCTTTATTTCAATTTTTTGTATCAAGTGATGGTTATTTAGACTTACAACTATATCAAAGAAGTGGAGACATTTTTCTAGGTGTTCCTTTTAACATAGCTAGTTATTCTTTGTTGTTAACATTAGTTGCATTAGAATGTAATTATAAACCTAGATACTTTATTCATACAATCGGAGATGCTCATATATACTCTAACCACTTGGAGCAGATTAATTTACAATTATCTAGAGAACCCAAAACATTACCAAAATTAAAAATTAACTTCAAGAATAAAACAATTTTTGATGTTACTTATGAAGATATCACTTTAGAAGGATATGAAAGCCATCCACCAATTAAAGGAGCTGTTGCAGTATAATGATTACTTTGATTTGAGCACAAGACGAAAAAGGAGTAATTGGTTTAAACAATAGACTACCTTGAAATATAAAGTCAGAAATGCAATTCTTTGTTAACTACACAAAGAATAAAAAAGTATTAATGGGTCGTAATACATGAGAGTCTTTAAGATTAAAACCGCTCCCTAACAGAACAAACTATGTTGTAACATCTCGAGTTATTGATTTGAAGCACCCCGATCTAATAATAATCAATGATTTTGAAAACTTTCTAAATTCTTATAAAAATAGCTCAGAAGAACTTATAATTATTGGTGGAAAGCAAATTTACGATTTTAGCTTAAAGTTTGCAAATAAACTTGTTGTTAGCGTTGTTAAAGGCCTTTATGAAGGGGATACTTTTGCACCTCAAATCAATGATAAAGAATTTACATTAACAGAAACCATATATAACGATGAGTTCGAAGTTAAAATATATACGAGGAATTAAAAAATGGAAAAGAAAAATGAATTAAAAGCAAATGAAGTAGCGGTCTCTGACCAAAAGCAATTACAAGTTAGAAAAGAAAGAAAAGAAAGAGAAATTGTTTCTAAATGAAGAATCTTTTTTAGTGCTTGAACGATATGAAGAACTGTAAAAAAAGCTAAAAAAATGACAAAAAAAATAAAAACAGACCCTAACATGTATTCTGAGGAGTATCGTTATAATTGAGTCAAGAAAAAAATCAGAAAAGTTCTTAAGATTGCAAATGTTAACATTTCAGTATTTGGTATTGAAAATTGATTAGATAGAGGAATAGTATTAGCACCAAATCATCAATCAAATTTAGACCCAATTCTTTTATTAGCAATTAATGATTATTCATTGCAACAACCTGTTGCATTTATCGCAAAAGAAGAATTATGAACAAAAAAAATATTTAAGCATTTTATGAACTTAACTGATAACATTTCATTAAATCGTGATAGTCCTAGAAGCGCCTTACAAGCTATGAAGGAAGGTAAAGAACTTATCAACCAATATAAAAGAACTGTTGTAGTTTTCCCTGAGGGTACAAGAAGTGCTAAACAAGAAATGAATGAATTCCTTGGGGCAAGCATGAAAATTGCTCAAATGGCATATGCACCAATTGTTCCAGTAACAATTATTGATTCTTGCAAACTATTTGATAAAAATAGGCCAAAAAAAATAGAAGTTAAGGTAATTTTTGGTAAACCAATGATGCCTGAAAAATTTATATCAATCAAAACAGAATTATTAACTAAAAATGTTCAAAAAGAAGTTCAAAAAAATATGGATAAATACATAAATTTTGATCCAAAAGCAAATGGCTTAGTTCCTAAAAAAGTGGACAAAAAAAATAAATGTAGCTTTTATTAATATTTATCAATCTTATAGATTGGAATAGGTGAACGTAATGAGCTTTGTTAAGATCATTGAAAAGAAAAAAAATAACATAGAACTATCAAAAGAAGAAATAACATGATTAGTAAGTTCATTTACTAATGGCTCTTTAAAAGATTATCAAATGTCTGCGTTTAATATGGCAGTTTGATTTAACTCAATGACTAAAAATGAAATATCATATTTTACAGAAGCTATGGTAAATTCTGGAGTAACTTATAATTTAGAAGGTGTAAATGGGCCAACTGCCGATAAACATTCAACTGGTGGTGTTGGAGACAAAACTAGTTTAATTTTTGCACCGCTAGTAGCTGCATTTGGGGTAAAAGTTGCCAAATTATCAGGAAGAGGCTTAGGGCAAACTGGTGGAACAATTGATAAACTTGAAAGTTGTCCTGGTTGAACAGGTGAAATAAGTGAAAGCAAGTTCAAACAAATTTTAAAAGAAGTTGGACTTTCGATTATGAGTCAATCCGAAGATATTGTACCAGCTGATAAAAAAATATATGCATTAAGAGATGTTTCTGGTTCTGTGGATTCAATACCTTTAATCGCTTCAAGCATCATGTCTAAAAAACTGGTAATACCAGCTGACAAGATTATTTTAGATGTTAAAGTAGGAAGCGGAGCATTTATGAAAACATTCGACGACGCTATTGAGTTGTCAAAGACTATGATTAATATTGGCCTATCTCATAAAAGAGATGTAACTGTTATGATTACAAATATGAATCGTCCTTTAGGAAGAACTATTGGAAACGCTTTAGAAGTAAGAGAAGCGTGGAATACACTTAATGGTAGTGGACCTTCGGATTTGATAGAATTGTGCGTTAAAGCAGCCAGCATAACGCTTGTAGAGTCTGAGATATTTGAAAATCTTAACTTAGCTGAAAAAGAAATAATGAAAGTATTGAAATCTGGTAAAGCAGCCAACTTGTTAAAACAATTTATAATAGCGCAAGGTGGAGATTTCTCGGTTATCGAAAATTACGATAAAAATTTTAAAACAGCCCATACTATCGAAATACGTTCTCCTAAAAAAGGTTATATTAATTTCAAATCTGCTGAATCATTAGGCCTTTTATCAATGGAATTAGGTGCGGGTAGAAAAACTAAAAATGACAAGATAGATTTCGCTTCTGGCATATATCTAAATAAAACAACAGATGATTATGTAGAAGAAAACGAAGTCGTTATGACATTATTTACAAACAAAGACAATTTAGAGAGTTTTACATTACAAGCTCATGCTGTAATAGATATTTTACCTCAACCAATAAAAGAACCATTAATCCTTAAAATAATGAACAAACACGACATTTAGCATCGTGTTTTTTTAATATGTTTTTTTGAAACTAATTATCAATTTTCAATTAGTACTAAAAAATCAGCACCATACTTATTTTTAAAATTTTTTCAATATTCTCAAATTTGTTTTACATTTTCTTACACTCGTACTTTATAATGTAAAATTAAAAAAATCAAGGAGGTGTGTTGATTTTAAAATGTTGTCGGTGAATAAGAATATAAATAAACAAATTTGATTAACAAACCTTTTTAGTAATACTTTTACTATATATTCCAGTTAGTCATTTTTACTAAAATAAAAAAAATATAAGGAGAGACAAAAAAATATGAAAAGATTATTAAGTTTAATCGGAGCAATCAGTATTGGTGCTTCGACGAGTGCAACAGTTGTTGCATGTGGTACTAAAAATACTCAATTAATAGACTCAAATAACGAACAAGATAAAAGCGTAATTACATCAAAATTGATGTCACAAACGGCAAAAGCTTTGTTTATGAATCAAAATGAAAACATCGATTACAATAATAAGCACATAAGTACTTCTTCGATATTAACCTCACTTGTACAAAATAAAACATTGAGCGAATTAAATATTACAGAAGTAGGAAATTCAAATGATATAAATGTAAATAGTAAGTTTAATGATGTTTATAATACTTACTTTGATAAAAACTTGATGGCAAAAGAGTTAAACTTGTCAGATAATATTTACCAAAGTGATGTCAAAGCTCTAGATAATGAAACTATTGAGTCATTGAAGAAAGTTACAGATCTTTTACCAACAATATTAAATTTATGCACAAATCCTTCTAGTTTAGGTCAATTGCTTTTAATGTTAGCAAAAGACCCTTCAGTTATTACAAATTTAATTTCAGAAGATACTTTAAAATCATTGGCAAAAGTACTTGATAATGATACTCTAAAATTATTTGAGAAAGCTTTTAGCAGCGATATTTATAAAGACATGACATATCAAGATTCACTTGATTCTAGTGTTATTGGATTAGCAAACGCTGTAAACAATCTATTTTCGAATGAAGGTTCTGATACATTGAAGTATGATACAAAAGATGATATAAACTCAAATTATGATAAAGCAATAGATTCCCTTGCTAATAATATTTCTTATCTAATGAGTGGTGAAAAAACAATTAGTTTTGACATAACTAAGAATATTAAAGCTATACCTGAAGTTATTAGATTTGTAAGAACTTTATTATTGCCGCTTGATCAATTCAAGTTTGAAGATATTACATCCAGAGCAATGACCTTAAACGAGGTTGGTGCCATGAGGGATACAAAAATTGTTTCTAACAAAATAGATATAAAAAATATTTTCAACATATTAAATGCTTTATCAACTGATAATGAAGGCTTCATCTTAAAAAATATAGTAAACTTTCTTTTGGGAACTGACGACAAACTAAATATTAGTTACATTGATGCAATATTTGGAACTGTAAAATATAAAGGAAACAAAAAAGGCGGTTTAATCAAATTAGTTTCTAAATTTGTTGAAAAACTTAATAAAGCAGACTTTGTAGAATTCTCTGTTGTTGCGGGACTAAAAGTCAAAATTTCAATTGATTTTATTATAAGAGCATTTTTAAATATGGGTCTAGGGCAAAATAAGGATGATAATGGTTTAACTAGTTATGTTGAAGATGGTACAATCACCGCTGATACATTATTAGGTGTTGAAGCTCTACCAGATTTCTTAAAAAATGTTATAAAAGCAGTAAACGAAAACAATGACTGAAATAAGTTTGCCTTAAATTGAGTTGGGTATTTATGAAATAATGATAATAAACACTTAAATTTAAGTTTAAAAAGTTATTTAGACAAAACTGTTGGTGAGATAGTAGAGATGTTTCAAAAACAACCAACAGATAAAGCATTAGGATTTGATCACGTAACAAATAATGCATTAGATATGATTTCTAATAAGAAATTGTCAGATATTTTCAAAGATTTAAAAGATTCTACAGAAAAAGTTGAAAAATCTACAGTTGATTTCGATACCTTAGCAAATTTATTTAAAAGCATGTATGAAAATGATGCCTTACAAAATGCTCTTAACGATGTTAACCATTTATTTAAACATTTAGGACTAAATGATGATGGAAGTTTTGTAGAGTCATCAGTGTTAAGTAATGTAATCAAAATGGGTGCAGAAAATAAAGATTGATTAACTCCTCTAATTGGTTGCCTTGATAACTATATAAATGAAGAAATTACTAATTTAAGCACTATTAAAGAAAAAGTTTACAAATATTTTAAAAAGCTAACTGTTGATATTGAAATAAATGCAGAGAATGATTTTATTTATAAGGTATCAGATGGGAAAATTACTAACATATTTAATATAAAGTTGAAAACAACCAACTCTAAAGCACAAATAAGTGAAATAAGATTATTAAAAAACTAGTCATCATTAATGACTAATAAATGTAACTGAATACTCATTGAACATTAATATGTTTAATGAGTATTTTATTTTGTGAATTATTCATTAATTTAGATTATTTTTTAAAACTTTTATAAATCAAAACAACTTGATACCACTTTATGGGGCTTCAAAGCAATCACAAACAAAAAAACCTAGAATCACATCTTTTAAGTCTATTTTTGGTTGTTTATGACCCTTATATAGGGCAAAAACACTATCTTTGCTTAGCGAAATGAGTCTAAATTATTGATCAATAGATTATTTATTATAAGTAAGTATTTTTTATAAATATTATTTACAAAATAATTACTCTTTATTGATATTCTGAACAAAATAAAATATAATTAAATATGTCTGGAACAGGTTTAAATATAGCCCATGTTGTTTATTTAGCCCTATCAAATAAGCATTTTTATAAATTTAATTATAATAATAGACTTGTTTTGGATTAAATCTTTTAAAAGTGCTCCGCCCAGAGTACTTTTTATTTTCTTTACTTACAAGTTACATTTTTTTAGTCAAATGTAAATAAAAGATGATTACTCATTTTTTTAAAAATTAATTAAAATTTATTGACATAATGACTTATTATTTTGTATAATTGAAAAGGTTCTTATCTTTAAGAATTATCAGAAGACGCTGACTTAGCTCAGTTGGTAGAGCAATTGACTAGTAATCAATAGGTCGAAGGTTCGACTCCTTTAGTCAGCACCACTTATTATCTTGGGGAGATAGCGAAGTGGCTAAACGCGGGTGGCTGTAAACCATCTCCTTTCGGTTCGGCGGTTCGAATCCGTCTCTCCCCACCATTTTTTTATTATTGGGCTATAGCCAAGCGGTAAGGCAAAGGACTTTGACTCCTTCATGCGCCGGTTCGAATCCTGCTAGCCCAGCCATTTTATCAATACGTCTCGTTAGCTCAGTCGGTAGAGCAACTGGCTTTTAACCAGTGGGTCATAAGTTCAAGTCTTATACGGGACACCATTTTTTATTAATACCCCCGGGTGGCGGAAGTGGTAGACGCACTGGACTTAAAATCCAGCGATTTTAAACGGTCGTGCCGGTTCAAGTCCGGCCCCGGGGACCATTTATAGGACTTGATAAGACACATGTGTGTCTTTTTTTGTTTTCTAGTTTTGAATATTAATAACAATCATACAAGTAAGCACGGAGGATATTTTTTTTCATAAAATGGAAAATATTTTAAAAAAAGTTACTGAAAAGAGTAACTTTTTTCTTTTAATAAATATAAAATACTTTATGTCAATAATGTGATTTTAAAAGACATTATTATGAAGAGAGGTGTAATGTTAAAGTAAGATGATTGTTTTATAGTTGAAAAAAGTAATTTTTTTATAGGTCTAAAAATTACTTTTAAAATTTATAAAAAGTGTTTTATATAAAATCTTGTTTAAAATTTTTTTAATAATTAACTAATTTGACTTTAATATAATCAATTAACTATAGTTAAATAATTTCCGTTTTTTTTAAACTATATTAATTTGTCATTTAGTTATTTTTTTAATAATAATTTTATTGATCATAATATTTATATTAAATAATAAAAATATTAATTTCATTAATGTGAACAAGGACTAATTTTAATTAGTCCTTATTAAAGGAGAATATAATGAAAAAATTAATAGGATTATTAGCATCAATAGGACTTATTTCATCTACTGGTTCAGCTGTAATTGCATGTGGTGGTACAAAGAATAAGTCTGAGGAAAAACCAAAAACACCCACCGAAAATTTAGGAACTGTTAAAACTGATATTAATGAAATAACAAGTAAATCTCAAAAAGTTAAGATAACTGTCAATTTAAAAGATACTTTAGCACCAAATCAAGAACTATCTCTATTTTCTGACAAAGGTGATAAATCTTTATTAGAACTACCCAAAAAGCTTACTAAGGATTTTTTCGATAAAAAAGTTTATACAGGTACAATTAAAGTTAAAGATTTTGGTATTGTAACTGAGAAACTATCTGTTAAGATTGGTGATAAACTAGTTGGATCAGAAGTTTCAATAAAAATTAATATAATAGGAGATGTAAATCTTTCTTCTACAAAAATTGCAAGTAGTTCTGATGAAGTAACTTTAAATGTTGAATTATCTTCAGTGTTGGCTGGTAACGAATCTTTAGAAGTTATTTCTGATAAAGGAGATAAATCTCTTTTAAAACTAAGTAAATTTGTAAAAAATGAAAAAGACCCGAAATTTTATACAAGTATCATCAAATTGAGTAAAAACGTTGATGGTACAACTACAGAAATGTTAACAGTTAAAAAAGGGGACAAATTAGTTGGAAACGCTACTCCCATAAAAATAATGCCGGTTGGAGAAGTAACTCTTAATAGCAAAATCATTACTAGTAAAAAACAAAAAGTAGATATTACAGTTGAAATAAATAAAACCTTAAATGAAACAGATAAAATAGTTGTATCTTCTGATAAAGGTACTGAGTCAGTTCTTCAAATTTCTGAGTTTACAAAAAAAGGTAGCTATTTTAAAGGTACTATTAGTTTGAAAAACTTAAAAGACGTGCCATTTACTACTGAAAAGTTAACTTTTAAACTTGGAAATGATAATATCGGACATGGATTTACTATAGAAATTAAGCATTTTGGAGAAACATATGCTTCAAAAGCCATTTTTAATAAAAAAGATGATACCAGTAAAATAGAAGTTATATTAAACAAACCCTTAGGGAAAGGCGAAAAGTTATATATATCAAAGTCTAAAGAATCAAACTTTGATGTTACTGATTTAGTAATGGACCCAGAAGATAATAAAAAATATACTATAGATGTATCAATTAAACCAGAAGCAATTGGCTATAGTCCTTTGAAAAAACCAACAACAGAATTTATAGGTATAGTAATTAATAAAGACAACAAATCTAGTGTTGTAGGTTTACCTTTACCATTTGTTTTTGATTATCATAATGTTGAAGTTTCGATGCTTTCTAGCTTTTTAAAAGATGTTAAGTTAAGTCAAAGTGTAGATCTAAAAAACCAAACACAAGTTAAAGACGATTTTATAAGTTATGTTGATAAATTGGTAAAGTCTTATAGCTCTCTTTTTCCTGTATTAAAAAAACTGGATATAAATAAACTTGTTAATGAAATAGTTAAAATTGAATATTTTAATGATAAGAAAGAACTAGCAAAAGATAATATTGATACAGTAAGGTCATTTACTTTTGAAATTATAAAGGGTAAAGAAGACTCATTAAAAGGATTACATTTAACAGGTAAAGCAGAGGCGTATGTAAGCAAATAAATACAATTTTATAGAACTATCAAATATCAATTACTCTAATAGAGAAAACCCAATAGAGAATTTAAAAAAAATCTACATTAAATTATGTAGATTTTTTATGTAAAACTCAGTTGTAAGAAGAAAATTAAATAACGAATTAAAATATAAACCTATAAATCTAAGATAAATTACTCATCGTTTTTTAAATAAAACACATAGAATCTTGGAAAAAATATGAGCATTAAAAAACAATACTCAATACATTTTATTTACAAATCAAGTAACCAAGAAGTTGATTTATGTATTATTTAGGCATAATTCAAATGTGAAAGCGTTTTATGGTTGATGCATACAATGAAAGACGTCATAATAATACGGGAGTTAAAATAAAAAAAACACCAACCATTGTCGGTGTTATCCTATAATATTTAAAAACTTGTTTCTAAAATATAAATGAGATTATTTATTGTTTTTACGCAACTTATTCTCCAATATTATCAAGTGCAATTGTTATTGGTTCTCCAATAAATAAATAATTATCGAAGAAGTCTGCTTTTTTGATACTTATTTTTACACTTTCTTTATTTTCTGCTACTTCAAATTCAAAAATTTCTTTAATGTTTTGTTCGAAATCTTCTAAAGTAAATTCATAAACTTGTTCGTCACCCTCGTACATAAGAGTTTGATAAAATGAGTCATCACCACCTGCTGTCAACGCTAGTGCGTCTAATATTAGTTTAGAAATATCTGCTAATTCTTCTTCTCCGTCATATTCTATAGATTCGACTCCTTTGAACACAAAGTCTAGTTTAATTTCATTTTTAGCCGCCTCTTCTTTTTCGGGAGTTTTACTTTCTTCAGTTTTTTTACCACATGCTACAACAGATACACCTGTTGAGGCCACCATCCCTAGTGCACCTAATAATCCTAATAATTTTTTCATATATTTTTCTCCTTTTAGTATATTAATATTTAATACACATATAAATATAATACACAAAAAAGTGAGAATAATTTTCAATATAAAAAAATTTTTAGATTTTAGAATTCTTTTAAAAATGAATGTTAATGCTAGACATTTTATAATTAAACTTTTTATTAGAAGTATAAAAAAACCTAAGACTTTCGTTAAGGAATCTTAGGTTTACGATTTTATTTCTTATTTATGTATTTATTAAAGTCTAAATTGTAATTATACTTTTTAAAATTTGATAAGCTTTCTTTTTTATCTTCAGAAGGTTTCGAACCATCAATTTTATCTGCTATTTTAATTTCTATTTGATCTTGATTAAGTGCATCATCGAATGTTTTAAATCATTTCTCTAAAGCTTCTTTATGATTGTTGTTAGTTGCACCTTCAAATCCTACTTCTCAAAATACAAGTTTACCATTTCTAACCAAAAGATAGAATGGTGTCCCTCTATTAGAAGATAAGTAGGTTTTAACTCTATCTTCAGCAATCTTATAATATCTTTTATAATTGTCTTCAATTTCTGGTTTTGTTTCAAATCTTACTTTTATATAAACTTTTACTATTTGTTCAACGATCCAATTGTAGATATTTTTACTTCAATTTTCATTTCAATTATTTGCTTTTTCATCAGTAATAAATTGATGAAAATCTATTTTATTGTGTTTTATTTTTCGACCAAAATCAGTCAAATCACCGTTATTTATTTCAGATTCATTACTATGTTTTGCATTATATATACTATTAGCTTTAGCTAATAGTTGCTCTAATTCATTGTTGGTCATTTTTAATGTGTCTTCAAATTGTTGACAGTAATCACAATCTTTGGCTCCAATGTACAATAAAAAACTATCTTCGTTTTTTATTCATGATTTAAATTCTCTAAAGTTAGCGTTACTACTACAAGCAACTACTGAAACTGTAGATGATGCTATTAAAGTAGTTGCAGTAAGTATACTGATAAGCTTTTTCATTTATTCACTCCTAAATATCAATATTATTTTACACATTTTTGAACATAAACTTTATATAATTTCTAAAAAAGGGGTAGGAGGGAATGGCAATGTAATTTGTGTTTTCCTTCTTTTTAATGGTTTATATATTAACTTTATTGAAAAGTTTGATAAATTTTATTATAAATAATATTAAAAAAATAACGAATAAAGAAACTCCACACTATTAAGAGATATTACTCATTTCGTAATCAAAAACAATCGAATTTTATAACATGATAATTATTCATATAAATTTACATAACTGCTATATCTCATATCTTTTTTTAAACAAAATCTAGAGCAGTGTTAATTAATATAATAACAATTAAAAAACGCTAGCTTATGCTAGCGTATGTTTCTAAAACTTATACTTTTTAACTTACTTTGGTAAGATTAAACGTTTTTAATTAACTTTGAATGTAATTTCTGTATCTTTATCATTTTGGATTGAACTATTAAATTTATATTTAAGTTTAACTGATCCAGATTTAGTGTTTTTATCATATTTAACTTGGTCTAGCTCAACATCTTGACTTTTAAAAGCATTTTTTAAATTATCATCATTATATTTGAACAATAATGCATTTAAAACTTCATCTTTTAATTTATTTTCGTCAGTTAATGTTATATTTCCTAAATTAAAATCCTTTATTATTTCTGATATTTTTTTCTTTTCAGCAAGTTTTACTTTCGCTTCTCCTACAACATGATAATCCTCAATATCATTAGCATGACCATCTTTAACTGTAATTTTAATTGATGCTACAGCATTATTTCCAGTAACTTCTTTTCCTGAATTATCTAAATGAGTTATTTGTACCATATTTAAAACTGTTTGTGCATCCAATTTTATAAATCCTTGAACAATTTCTAATTCTAAAACATTTTTCACGTAATTCTTAACTGCTCCTTCAATAAAAATCTTGTTAGACATGTTTCCAGAATCTATTGAAAGAAATCCTTTATTTCCGAATGGATTGAATCCTCCAACTAACCCACTTCCATTAATGAAATCCCCAATAAGACTTAGATCGAATTCACTTCTTGGTGAAATTGATATTTCAGTACTTTTATTTGTTGCTTTTCCATTCAAATTAACAATCAATTTTTCTGTAGTTTCTTTTTGCGGTAAGTCGTCTTTTAAAGTGATTTTGAATTCATAGATTTTATTGTTCTTATTGTTCTTTACACCATCGGCAATTTTTAAAATTGATTCATTACCTTTGTCACTTGTAATTGTTAGTTTATCAGAAGATGATAACGCTTCTTTTAATTTAACACTTACAATAGATTCTCCTGATTTTTTACTAATAGTATCATTGTCTGTTGTTACAGACATGATTGTAGCATTGCTTTCTCTTGTTTCAGTGGTTGTTTTTCCACATGCAACAACTGTTGCACCAGTTGATGCAACCATTCCTAATGCTCCTAATAAGCTTAATAATTTTTTCATTTTTCTCCTCCTTATATAATAAATTTATTATATATAAACTAATATTACACTATTAAGATTTAACAAAGGTTGAAATAAAAGTTTTTTTAAATCATTAAATTTCTTTTAAAATTATAAATAACAAATGTTTCTTAGATAAAAGATAAATAATTAAAAAAATAAAAAAGCTTTTAAGTTTCTATTATATGTGAAATATGAATTAAATCATTTATATCAATTCATTTATTCGTGAGTAAATAATAAAAAGTACAAAATTACAATCAATTTTTATCTAGTTTTATCAATTTAAAATAATTAATCAATAATCAAAGTTTTTGCTTTTGTTCAATTACTTTTAAAATAGTGAATAAGCTTTTATATATGATGACTTTTGTGAATGTTATTCCTATAAGTGTTGTGATCATAAAAGAAATAATATAACCATTTATAAAATTAATATAATGATTTAGGAAATAAAAACACTAGCTAGAACTAGTGTTTGTTTGAAAACTTTAATTTATTTTTAATATATAAATGATGTTGAACTTATGCAATTGTAAATTTGATATCTATCTCTGCATCGTTTTGAATTGAACTATTAAACAAAAACTTAAATTTAGTTGACCCAGTCTTTTTTTCTTTGTCAATTACAACTTTGTCAAATTCAATATCCTTAGTTTTAAAGGCTGTACCTAGTGGTTCACTATCATTTTCAGCTAATAATTTTTCTTGTAGAGCTGTCTTTAATTCTGTCTGGTCATCAAGATTCTTGAATGTCATTTCTCCTAAATCAGAAGTTGTAATAAGCTCTGATATTTTTTTCTGTTCTGCGAGTTTTACTTCGGCAGTACCAAAGGCGTGATAATCATCTATATCATCGGCATGACCTTCTTTTATCGAAATTTTTATAAATGCAACTTTTTCATTGTTGGTTATTATATTTTTTGACTCATCTAAATATTCGATATTCAACATATTAATAACTTTTTCAGCATCTAATTTAAAAATTAACTTAACTATTGGTATGTTTAAAACATTTTTTACATATAATTTTATTGCTTCTAAAATAGCATTTTGGTTAGACATATTTCCAGATGTGATTGATAAAAAACCTTTATTACCGAACTTGTTAAATCCTCCTACAGTACCTTCTCCATTGATAAATTGGCCTATAACACTCAGATCAAATCCACTTCTTGTAGATATTGACAACTCAACACTTTTATCAGTAGATTTTCCATTAAAGTACGCAGTTAATGTTTCTGTAGTTTTTTCTTTGGGTAAATCATTTTTGATATTTATTTTAAACTCATATATCTGACTATTTTTACTATTGGGTACACCATCAGCTATTTTTAATATTGAGAGGTCACCTTTATCACTTATTAATGTAAGTTTATCAGATGATGACAGATTTTTATTTAATTCTACTTTTACAGTTGATGTCCCTGCTTTTTTATCTATAGTTTTCTTACTAATTGTTACAGATTTTACTATGTTATTTTCTTCTTCTGGTTTATTTTCTTCTTCTGGTTTATTTTCTTCTTCTGGTTTATTTTCTTCTTCTGGTTTATTTTCTTCTTCTGGTTTATTTTCTTCTTCTGGCTTTTTTTCTTCTGTGTCTTTTTTTCCACAAGAAACAACTGTCGCACCAGTTGATGCCAACATTCCCATAGCTCCTAATAAGCTTAATAGTTTTTTCATATTTTTTTATCCTCCCTATATATAAAATACATTATATATGTGTTAATAATACACCTTATAAGTTTGTCTATAAGAACATTAAAAGGTTTTTTAAAACTATAAAATAATTTAAAATGAAAAAAAGAAAATCTTTTTTCAAGAATATATCTAAAAAAAGTAAGAAAAATGTTATATTTTATAGTTTTTTTTGATATCATTAACTTGCTTATATCTTAAATAACCAAGGAGGCTATTACTATGCGCGAAGGAGTTATCTTACGTTGTTCAATCTGCAAAGAAGAAAATTATATTGCTAAGAATGACAAAAGAAAAGAAAAAATCGAAGTAAAAAAACATTGCTTTAAATGTAATGCACATCAAGTACATAAACAAAAAAAATAGGGATGCTTTTTGTGTCTCTTTTTTTTAAGCTAAATGAGAGGAATATATTATGAAAAAAGAGCTTTTATTAAAAATATTAGAAGAAAACAATGCGGAGGCTATTTTATTGTACTCTCCCCAAAATAGATACTGATTCTCAAGATTCCCATCTTCGTTAGGGTATATTTTATTTACAAAAAATAAAAGCTATCTATTTGTTGATGGAAGATATATTACTGCTGCTAAGGAAAGCAACTTATTATTGAATATTGATGAGATTGTTGGTTTTGGAAATCCTTTTCAATTGATGAACAATATAATCAAAGAGAATAATATCAAAAAAATAATATTTGAGTCAGATTGAGTATTTGTCAACGAAGCCAAAAGGTTTGCTAAATCATTAGATGCTGAGTTAGCTGAATATAACTTTGAAGCGGTTAGAATGGTTAAGGATAGTTGAGAGATCGAACAAATTAAAAAAGCTTGTGAGATAACACATCAAGTATTTTTAGAAGTTTTGGATTATGTTAAACCTGGTATTACTGAATTACAATTAGCTAGATTTGTTAGTGACTCATTTTTGAAAAACGGAGCACAAAAACTAAGTTTTGATACGATTGTTGCTTCTGGAGTTAATGGTAGCAAGCCACACGCTGTACCAACAGATAAAGTGATCGAAGAAGGGGACTTTGTAACCTTAGACATGGGTTGCTACTATAATGGTTATTGTTCAGACCAGACAAGAACATTTGCAATCTATAATGATCAAAATGTTAAAATGAAAGAGATTTATCAAATAGTTTATGAATCTCAACAAGCAGGTATCGATGCAATAAAACCAGGTGTTTTGGGTAAAGAAATTCATAAAATTTGTTTCGATTACATCGAAGAAAAGGGTTATGGACAATATTTCACTCATGGAACAGGTCACGGTTTGGGTATAGAAATTCACGAAGAACCTTATAACTCTGTTACAGGTGATAAACCATTAGTACCTGGAATGTGTGTCACAGTTGAACCAGGAATTTACATCCCTGGTCTTGGTGGAGTTAGAATTGAAGATGATATTTTAGTAACAGAATCAGGATATGAATATTTAACAACACCACTAAGATCATTGCAAATTACAAAAAATAAGTAATTTCTATGAAAGAATTGAATCATGTAGCAATTATATTGGATGGCAATGGTCGTTGGGCAAAGTTACAAAATAAAAATCGAACATACGGACATAAAGTTGGTATAGAAAAAATATTTTCAACTATTATGATTGCAAAAAAACATAATATTAAGTTTTTAAGTTTATTTTGTTTTTCCACTGAAAACTGAAACAGACCAAATATTGAGGTTAAGTATTTAATGAAGTTTCCAGGAGAAATATTTAGCAAAGAAAAACAACAAAAATTTATCGATGAGGGAATCAAAATAGTTTGGGTTGGAAGAAGAACAAAAGTTCCTAATGCAACTCGTAAATATCTTGAAAATATTGAAAAAAAGACAGCAAACTTAAATGAAATAGTTGTTAATATTGCCATTGATTATGGAACTAGTGAAGAATTAGAAAACAGTTTGAAGGCTTTGTGTCAAGAAATCAAAAAAAACAATGTTAATGTTGATAATCTACAATATAATGACATTAGTAAGTACTTTTATACGAAAGATTCACCAAATATTGATTTTTTGATTAGAACTGGTGGCGAAAAACGTTTGAGTAATTTTATGCTACTACAAGCAGCATACGCAGAATTGTATTTCACAACCACTTTCTGACCAGAATTTGATGAAATACATTTTGAAAAGGCGATAGAGGATTATTATAAAAGAGATAGAAGATTTGGAACAATTAAGGAGTAGTTATGAAAAATAAAATGCAAGACAACAATAATTTCGAAGAAAAAAACCTAGATGTTAGTTTTAAAACAACAACAGGTATGAGTGTTTTAAAAGTTAGAACTTTGTCTGCTATTATTTTGTTAATACTATTAAGTTTATATGTTTTAACTGGTGCCTTATATTCTTATCTACCGAACTCAAAAAATATTGAAATTGCTTCTTATTTTTCAATATTAATGAATATTGCAGTACTATCGATCAGTATTTTTGAAATAAATAGGGCATTAGGTTTTAAAAAGTGATATCAACAACTAATATTAATAAGTTTAAATGTGATTTTATATTTTTTCCCTGTGTCAAAAGACTTATATAATTTCTCATTTTATCGATTATTAAATATGGACAACTGATTTGCAACCTGACAATTTACCTTACTTTTCCCGATGATTTTTCTTTTCTACATCATTTTAGGATTACTAGATAAGTCTATAGGGTTTAAAAATACAGGAATAAATTTTGTAATTTGTTTACTGATAACATTTGGGATAAAGGCTTTTACAATCACTTCTTTAGATTTACAAAGACCTTACAACACAACTCCTGAATATTCATTTAATACAGCGGTTTGAATATGGTTAATGATCATATTTGCTGACACTTTTGCATATATTGGTGGAGTTAATTTAGGTAAAACACCTTTAGCTCCTAAAATAAGTCCAAAAAAAACTTGAGAAGGTGCATTAATAGGTTTATCTAGTGCAACAGTATTTGGGATAATTTATTCTGTAATTTTTTTATATTTATTACCAGATTTTAAACCATTTAATTCAGCTATTTCTGAATTACAATCAAGATCTGGTAATAACTACACTGTTATAGCATTTTATGTGATTTTTAGCTTATTATTTCCGATAATTGGTTTGTTTGGTGACTTACTATTTTCATGAGTGAAACGTAGCGCAAATATTAAGGATTTTTCAAAAATCATCCCAGGACATGGTGGATTCTTAGATAGAATGGACTCGGTCATTTTATCATTTGCTGTTCTATTTTTGATAATAGTTTTCGTATAGATGAAAAAATTAATTTTATTTGGTGCTTCGGGTAATGTCGGTCAACAAACAATAGATGTTTTAACATTTAAAAAAACCGAGTTTGAAATAGTTGGTTTGAGTGTTGGTAACAATACAAAGAATTTGAAAGAAATGATAGCTACTTTTCCAAATATTCAAATGATTTACGTTTCACAAGATCCAGAAAAATGACAACAAGAGTTTCCGAATGTTAAATTTATAAATGATGATATTTGTAAACTATTGACTTTAAAACATGATATTGTTGTTAATGCTTTATCAGGTTTTTTTGGTCTTAAAGTAACCCTAGAAGCAATTAAGAAAAACTCAATTATTCTAAATGCTAACAAGGAATCTTTTGTGGTTGCGGGTGATTTAATCTCGAATTTATTAGTTAATCATGAAAAGGCTAAAATTTATCCCCTAGATTCAGAACATTGTGCTATTTTTCAATGTCTCGATAGTAAAAATAAACCAGAAATCCTTTATTTAACAGCTTCTGGTGGTCCGTTTAGAAGCATTTCGCTTGAGGAAACTAAAAATGTTACTTTAGAAAGAGCTTTGAATCATCCAAATTGAAACATGGGAGCTAAAATCACTATTGATAGCGCTACTATGTTTAATAAAGCATTTGAAATTCTTGAAGCATTCCATTTGTTCAAAATCAAAAATATTTGTACGTTAGTACATCCTGAATCGATTGTACATTCTATGGTAGGTTATGCTGATGGTTCGATAATATCACAAATGTCGGTGCCAGATATGAAGCAAGTAATCAATTATTTTCTTGAATATCCACTGAGAACTAATTTTGAAGGACAAAAAAACTTAAGTTTTCAAAAAAACTTAAGTTTAAATTTTAGTGAGATAGATCAAAAAAGATTTCCACCAATTAAAATGGCACTATCAATTCTTGGTAAGGAAAACTCAAAAGCTATTGCGATGAATGCAGCAAATGAGATATGTGTTGATTATTTTTTAAACAATAAGTTAAAATTTAATCAAATTACAGAAATTGTTTTACAAGTATTTGAGAATACGGAGAATATAATATTGAATACATACGAAGATATTTCGAATTTTGATTCAAAAATACGAAAAAAAACAATACAATTAATTAATGAGGTAAATTAAATGAGTAGTCTAATGATCGTGCTTGGATTTTTTGTTGGAATCTTTGCATTACTAGCTTTAATAACAATACATGAGTTCGGACACTTTATTGTTGCCAGATTATCTAAGGCATATGTATATGAATTCTCGATTGGATTTGGACCAAGAATATTTGTTTTTAAGGGAAAAGAAACTTGAATATCAATCAGAGCATTCCCATTAGGTGGTTATTGTTCAATTGCATCAGATAAAGTTGATCCACCAAAAGACCGCGAAGATGTGGTTGTACCCAAGGAAAGACAGATGGATTATATTGCTAGATGAAAAAGATTTTTTTTCATTATTGCAGGTCCACTAATGAATTTATTTATTGCATTACTTTTATTTACAATAATATTTGCCAGCACCCAAGTTAAAAAGAATGATATGTCTTACTTCGGAGCTAAATATGACCAAAATAAAATCGCATATAAACTGATTGAAAAAGAAGAAAAAAAGCTTCTCAAAACAGATAAAGTCGATATCAATCAACAATATGTTATTTGAGGTTGAACTTTAAAGGACTTTGATACAAATGAATTTATTTTTGATAATATTTGTGATGAAACAACTAAATGCGACGATAAGATTAATGAGATAAGTTCTCAACAAGCAGTCGATTACAAAAAAACGGTCTATAATTTTATCGATAATTTGAAACGTAGTGAAAACCATAAAAATGTACAAATTATGTTCCAATATAAAAAAGTAGATAAATTCTCAGGTTTAGCCTTAGATGGTTACAAAGATGGAAGAATTACTGAAATGTCAAGTACGGATATAAATGACAATTTATATTATGAATCTGGACAAAATGTTGGTATTGCTTCGCCTGATAGGTTTTATAAATCATCAAACGAAGCTTATCTTGCGGGTTGAAAAGAAACATTTGATCAATCATTATCGATTATCAAATCACTAGGTATGATATTTACTGGACATTTTTCTCAACTTTCAGGACCAATTGGAATAGCTGGACAAACGGCAACAATGTTGCAATCAGCAGATCAATTTTTCTTATATGTTGCAATGATTAGTGCTAATTTATTTATTTTGAATTTGATGTTTTTCCCTCCTTTTGATGGTTACAAAGTTGTAGAACTTTTCATAGAAATGATTATTAGAAGAGAAATTCCTCAAAAGTACAAAATTATTATTTACACCATTGGTGGGGTCTTATTTTTGGGATTATTAATCGCTGTTACTATAAAAGATTTTATTGTTTAACTATTTGGAGGAAAAATGGATAAAAGTTTGAAGGAGTTTTTCGATAAATTAAGTATCTTTTTAAGTGAAGAGGAAACTCTTTATTTTAAGGATGCTCATTTATATAAAAAATCTGAATTCATAAATTCTTTAAAAATGTTACGCATATTTGTTAAGCTTAAAGATTTCTTGCCGATTATTTTACTTGAAAGATTAGAATCAGAGTTAGTTAACAATACATTTTTACCAACTAAACTAAACTTACAAGTTGAAAATACAAACTATAATAAAGAGTTAATTTGAAATTATATAGAATACATAAAAGATAAAAAAGCTGAAGTCAAGACGGGTACAATTAAAACTCTTTCTCCAAAACTAATAGAATACAATGTTGATAATAGAACGGTTATTTTTTATGCTGAAAATGAATTAGAAAAAAATCTTCTCGATATGCATTCTGATTACTATAAAAATAAATTAATCAAGTACGGTTTTACAAATATCAACTTATCTGTTATTGTTAAAAATGATTTAGAGTCAAATGCATTGAATGACGTGAAGAAAATGTACGAAGATGCTTCGTTTTATAATGAAAATCATTTAAGACAAAATACAACTGTTGTTGCAAAAAAACCTAAATATAAATCTACTAAAGTTCTTTTAGAAACTCCAACTTATGAGAGTATTGCTGATTTAGAAGAAAATGCTCAAAATGTCACAATACATGGTCAATTAATTTCAAAAAGTGCTCGTGTTTCTAAAACCGGAAGAAAGATATACCACCTTCCAATAACAGATGGTAAATCATCAGTTTTGTGTGTCTTTTTTCAGTCAGACTCTAATCCAACTTATTTTGATGAATGTACTGATGATAACAAAAGTTTTTTTGCGGGTTATGAAGATCAAATAATAAACAAAGATGATTGAGTAGCTTTCAACGGAAAATACATTTACTCAGAATATGAAAAAAACTATATTTTTTACATAGATAAATTTCAGAAAATTGAATCAAAAACAGTTTTAAGAAATGATAATGCAGTTGATAAAAGGGTGGAACTTCATACTCATACCAAAATGAGTGCAATGGATGGTGTTAGTTTTGTAAAAGAATATATTGAAACTGCTAAAAGATGGGGTTGAAAAGCCATTGCTATTACAGACCACCTAAATGTCCAATCATTTCCTGATGCCTATTGGGCGTTAAAAAATGCAAATGATTCTATTCAAAGCGATCAAGATTTAAAATTAATTTATGGAAGTGAAGTCGTTATGTTGGATGACGATTTCTGATTTGTAAAAAATCCTAAGCAAACTAAACTAAGAGAAGCTAAATTTGTGGTATTTGACTTAGAAACAACAGGTTTATCACCAGAATATGACGAAATAATTGAATTTGGAGCCAATGTTTACGATTATAAAAATGGGACTTCTAAAAAGTTTGATATTTTAATTAAACCATCAAAACCTATTTCAAAGTTCACAACAGATTTAACTAATATCACAAATGAAATGCTTGAAGATAAAAATACAATCGAATCAGAAATAGGAAACATAATGGAAATAATTAAAGATGGAATTTTAGTTGCTCACAACGCGAACTTTGACTTTAATTTCTTAAACGTTTTGGCCATTAAGTTTGGATATGGAGAATTAAAAAACACAGTAATTGATACTTTAACACTTGCACGTAGTCTTAAACCAAAGTTAAAGAACCATCGATTAGGAACGGTTGCTAAGGCTTATGGAATATTATATGACGAAAAAATTGCCCACCGTGCAGATTACGATGCTGAGGTTCTAACTAATCTTTACGAACATATGTGAAGTGATGCAAAAAAAATAAGACCAATTGACATTGATAGTGATTGAGACTTGTTCAGAAATAATCCTTATGAAGAAGAAAACCATAAAAGAGTTAGAGGTCATCACTTAAATATCATTGCCAAAAACCAAGAAGGACTAAAAGATTTATATAAAATAATTTCGTTATCTCATACAAAAAACTTCTTAGGTAGTCCAAAAATATTCAAAAGTGCTATTTTAGAATTTAAAAACCGAAATAACATACTAATTGGTGATGGTTGTGTTAATGGGATGGTTTTTGATTATGCACGTACAGGCACTAAAAAAATGCTACGTGAAGCAATAAGTTTATTGGATTATATTGAAATACAACCTTTGAGTGTCTATAAAAAACTAATACAAGTAGGAGATTTAACTCTAGAAGATTTGAAATTTTATTTAAAACTTATAATTACAGAAGCTAAGAATTTGAATAAATTAGTTGTAGCTACGAGTGATGCACATTACGTTGACCCTGATAAGAAAATTATTCGTGATATTTATATCAATACAAAAGGACTAGGTGGAGTATATCATCCGTTGTATGATTTCAAACAAAGAGTAAAAGATAATCCTGATCAACATTTAAGAACTACTTCTGAAATGTTGAAAGAGTTTGAATGACTTGATGATGAAGAACTTGTGAGAGAACTTGTAATTACTAATCCAAATCTTATTGCAGAAGTTATTGACTCTGGTATATGCCCGATTAAGTTTGGTTCTTTTCCACCGAATATCGATGACGTTGATAAAATGCTTGAGGATGAATGTTATAAAAATGCGAGATCACTTTATGGAGAAGTGTTACCAGAAATTGTGGAAAAACGCTTACAAAAAGAGTTAGAGTCAATCATAAAACATGGTTTTGCTGTCGTATATTGAATAAGTCACTTGCTAGTTAAAAAAAGTCACGAAGATGGTTATTTAGTTGGAAGTAGGGGTTCTGTTGGTTCATCATTTGTAGCAACAACCTCGAATATAACAGAGGTTAACCCCTTAAAAGCACATTATCGTTGCCCGAATTGTAAATATTCTGACTTTAACACACCACCAGAAGTGAAATGTGGTTATGATTTAGAAAAAAAAGTTTGTCCAGAATGTAACAACGAAATGATAGGTGATGGTCATGATATTCCCTTTGAAACATTCCTAGGTTTTGATGGTGATAAAGTACCAGATATTGATTTAAACTTTTCAGGTGAATATCAACCGATTGCTCATAACTTTACCAAAGAAATGTTCGGAGAAAATAATGTTTTCAGAGCCGGTACAATTTCAACAGTGGCAGATAAAACAGCTTATGGATTTACAATGGGTTATTTTGAAAAAAAATTTGAAAATCAATCTCAAATTAGGAAAGTTGAAATTGAAAGATTAGCCAATCTTTGTACTGGTGTAAAAAGAACAACAGGTCAACACCCCGGAGGAATAATTATTCTTCCTAAGGAATACGAAATTGAAGATTTCACACCTGTTAATTATCCAGCCGATGATGATACGAGTGAATGAAAAACAACACACTTTGATTTCCACTCAATTCATGATAACTTATTAAAAATGGATATTTTAGGTCATGTTGACCCTACCGCTTTAAGAATGTTATATGATTTAACGGGTGTAAATCCAATAACTATACCTACAAATGATAAAAAAGTTTACTCATTATTCTCTAATTTGTCAGCTTTAGATATAAATTCAGATGAATTACTTGGTGAATCAACTGGGGCCATTGGATTACCTGAATTTGGTACTCAATTCGTTAGAAATATGTTGAAGGAAACTAAACCACAAACATTTGCTGATTTAGTCCAAATTTCTGGTTTGAGTCATGGTACTGATGTCTATGTTGGTAATGCTCAATCTTTGATCAAAGATGGAACAGCTAATATATCTACTGTAATTGGTTGTAGAGATGACATAATGGTTTACTTGATGTCAATGAATTTAGATGCATCTACAAGTTTTAAAATTATGGAAAGTGTTCGTAAAGGCAAAGGGCTTAACAAAGAATGAATTGATATGATGAAGGCACATAGTGTTCCTGATTGATATATCAATAGTTGTTTGAAAATAAAGTATATGTTCCCTAAGGCGCATGCAACTGCCTATGTTTTGATGGCATACAGAGTTGCTTGATACAAAATTTATTATCCAGAAGAGTATTATGCAACTTGATTTTCTACAAGATCAGATTTTTTTGATTTAGAAACAACCATAAAAGGACCTGAGGCAATTAAGTCTAAGTTAGAAGACATTAAACAAAGACAATTTAATAAAATGCCTGTCTCTGCAAAAGAAGTAGGGCTTATTACAACTTTTGAAGTACTTCTTGAAATGTATGCAAGGGGTATAACAATGGAAAATATCAATTTTAATATTTCTGATGGTATGAGATTCAAAACAGTAATTAACCAAGAAACCGGAAAAAAAATACTATATCCGCCTTTCAATGTAATAGATTCTTTGGGTGAAGCAGTTGCTAATTCAATAGTTAACGCTAGAAAGATAAGACAAATTACAAGTGTCAACGACTTAAAACAACGAACTCAAGTAACCCAAACGCAATTACAAATTTTTGCTAAGTTGAAAATTACAGATAATCTAAAAGATGATGAGCAACTTGCATTCGATTTTTAAAAAGTCTTTTAAAAGGCTTTTTTTGTTTCTAGTTTTTAAGATAAAATAACTTTGGTAAGGAAATTTAAAAATGTCATTGAAAATTATTGAAGAAAAATATAAAAAAAATATAGAGATCATTTTGGAGAAATATGGATTTGATTTATATGAATTAAATTGAATTTTTGATTTTGAGTCAAATGTTTTACAAGTTTTAGTTGAGAACATCGATAAAAAATCGATGTTCATAGATTTCGACCTACTTGTAAGCGCAAATGAGGAAATTTCTAATTTATTAGATAAAGAGGATATCATAACCGATAATTATATATTAGAAGTATCAAGTGCTGGTGCTGAACGCCAAGTAAAAAAAGAAGAAGTTCTAATAAATAATATCGGAAGCTATTTCTTTGTCAAATCTAATATCAGTTTTGAAGGAGTTAATGAATTTAATGCTTACTTAGATGCTTATGATAAAGTTTCAAAAGATTATACTTTCTCCTTTTTTATTAAAGGAAAACCAAAAAAAGTAAAACTTAAATACGAAGACATAAATTTTATAAGGTTTGCAATAAAGTTTTAAACCTTTTTTTTTTTTTTTTTGCAATAAATTTATTTTTGTGACGATATATCTAAGGGGTATTTATGGAGCTTAAATTTGTTAAACAAAAAAGTGCAAAAGATTGTGGTCTAGCTGTTAGTTCGATGTTAATAAACTATTATCACAAAAAAAACTTTTCTATTGAAGAACTACGTTTCCAGAATACTTTAGAAGATAGTGAAATGAGCTTGCATAATATTGAAAAATTACTAGAAGTTTATAAAATTGAATTCAAGTCTTTTTATTGTGAATTCGAAGAGTTCTCACAGCTTGATATATCTAATCCAGTAGTTGTAAATATTTTGAATGCCAATAAGGATGAACATTATGTAATTGTATATAAAAAGAAAAAAAATCATTTTTTAGTAGCTGACCCAGATAAAAATGATATATTATGAGTCAAAAAAGAAGAATTGGCATCTGTTTATCAGGGTTATTTTTCTACAACAAGTCTTTTAAAGAGGATTACTTTTAAGAGTAACAAATTAATATCATGATATAAGTTACTTGGTTATTATTTGAAAGAGATTTTAATGATTCTATTTATATCTTTGTTTTTAAATCTTTCGATATTATTATCAAATAATTTTTTAAAAATTTACTCTTTAAATGTAGGTCTAGAGGATTTTGATGATCTTAAAAAAGTTTTTTTGGCATTTAGCCTTTTGTTTGTCTTTCAAATAGTTATTAGTTTTGTGGTAAATAAAATAATTTTTTATATACAATCCGACTTGAATAAGCGAATTTTCATTTTTTATAAGGATAAAATATTAAGCATTAACATAGAAGATTTTGGTTCTGTTTCGAAAGAAGAATGACTAAACAAACTTAAATATATAAATGTAATGTCATCATTCATTGTGCAAACTACTTTGACTATCCCAATACAGTTTGTTCTCTTCTTTATGTCACTAATAATGCTTTCTATGATTTCAAATTTATTATTAGCAATCATTTTACTAGAAAACTTGGTATCGGTATTTTTATCCTTTGTTTTCTTTTACTTCATCAGAGATACTAGTATTAAGGCTAAGAGAAAGAATATAATTTTTGGATCAATGTTTAGAGAAATTATTGATGGATATAACGAGATAAAATTTAAAAAAATGTCTTCATATTTTTCAAGAAATATTGAAAATAACTTCAGCGAAGTTAATAACATAAGTAAGTTGTCTAATAATCAAACGAGTTTAAATAGTCTGACATCCAGCTTATTAAGTAAGTTTTTCTTTCTTGTTATTTTTTATATTTCTGCGTATATGATAACAAATAATGTGTATAAGTTTAATGAACTTCTGTTTTATATCTCTATTTCGCTTTATATAAATAGTTTTACTAATTCACTAGCAGGATTAATATTCAACTATCAAGAGATAAAAATCGCTTCTAGTGAGCTTAAGTTTATTTTTGATACAAGTGTTGACAAGAAAACTGAGAGCTTAAATAGTAAAATAATCTCAATCAAATGTGAAAATATTTACAAGTTCAAAAATGAGTCCTGTTTGATTAAAAATGTTAGTTTTGAGTTTAATAAAAACACTTTTATAAAAGGTAATTCAGGATCAGGAAAGACCAGTTTACTCAAATTAATTTCAGGTAATATTCAAAATTTTGAGGGCAAGGTTTCATATAACAATGTTAGTCATTCTCTCTTAAATGAAGAAAAATTAACCTCAAAAATTTGTTACATAGGACAATATGACTATTTATTTAATGATACAGTTTGAAAAAATCTACAGTGTTTTCAGAATTTTATAAATATCGACTACTTCAAGGATATGAATTTTTTAGAAATTTTAGAATCTCATAATATTGACATCCACAAAACAATAGTTGATAATGGGAGCAACTTGAGTAAAGGTCAAAGACAAATGATTAATTTTTTAGGTTTGTTTTTTGTGGAGAAAGAGGTTTATTTGATAGATGAACCTTTAAGTAATGTTGATCGTAAAACAGCAAGAGTGTTGTTAGAAAAATTTATAGAGTCTAAAAAAAATAGTTTAATTATAATGACAGATCATAATCTTGATTATCAGAATTTATTTGAAGAAAGTTTGGTGTTGTAATATCTCTAATAGGGTTTTAATGTATTTATATTTATCAATTGTAGTTACAATAAGTTTAATTGGAGTTTTATCTTTTATCAAAAAAAGCGATGTTTCTTTAGCTACTATTTATATCAAAGAATCAATGAAAGAAACAGGCGAAGTAGTCCAAGAACCATATATTTTAACAACAGAGAAGATTAATATTTCAAATATTAAATCGGTAAAAGTGGAATTTATGAATGGTTACCAGAACTTTGGTAATGAAGTTTTAAAGTATAAAGATGGGTTATTAACAATAAAAGAAGAGGTTGTAAGTAATATAAAAAAACTGAATGGTAAAATTTGGTTATACAAGGAAAAAATATCTTTGCTAAAATACCTATTAAATAGTTTCTTTTAATTGATATAATTTATTTGGTGACTTTATGGACGATTTAAATTTTATTTATGATGATAATAGCGAAGAATTAAAGAACTATGAATCTGTATTTTCTCAGTTAGTGAGAATCACAAAAGATGTTCTTAACATTAATAATAGTTTAAGTATGTCTATTAATTATATAAAAGATGAAAAATCACTTGAATTGAATAAGAAGTATCGTAACAAAGATTATATTGGAGATGTTATCTCTTTCCCGATTGATGATGATTATGGATTGTATGAACAATTAGATTTTAGGGAAATTGGTGATATTTTTATAACTTATCAAGAGGCCAAAAGAAAAGCTGACCAATACAATCATGACATTAAAACTGAAATGTGTTGATTATTTGTTCATGGATTGTTACATATCTTAGGCTATGATCACGAGTTGAGTGATAAAGATGAAGAAATTATGTTTGCGCTTACGGATAAAATATTAAATAAAATAAATGTCAAATATAAAATAGTATAATAAATTTCATAGGAGCTAATTATGTCGAATAAAATTAAGAAAAAATCCAAAGTTGGAATAAGAGTTAAAAACAAATTCGGAAATGCAGCAAGAGGGATTGCTACTGCATTTAAAGAAGAATCCACTTTAATTGTGTACTTATTCGCTATTTTGTTCTGTATAGGATTTGGAATTTGATTAAAATTAAGTTACATTCAGTGGTCTATAATCTTGATCACAATCGGTGTTTTAATTGGTTTCGAATTTGTTAACACTTCTATAGAAAATTTTGTAGATTTACTAAGCTTTGAATATAATATACAAGCAAAAAAAATAAAAGATATATGTGCCGCTGCTAGTATAATAAATGCATTTATTTCGGTTGTTGTAGGATTTTTGATTTATCTACCGATGTTAATTGAAAAAATATCAAGTATGATCAATTAAAAGGGGTAAGTTATGAGTTATACATTCGACAAAGTATATGAAGAATTAAAGGAACTAAGGGTCTTTTCGTATTCTCCATACTCAAATTTTAGGGTTTCTTGCATCATTTATTTAAAAAATGGCAAAAAAATAAAAGGGGTTAATGTTGAGAATGCTGCATATAACCCATCTATTTGTGCAGAAAGAACAGCAATTTCACAACTAGTTACACAGGGTTATAACAAAAATGATGTGGATTTTTTAGCATTATACACTGATTCTAAGGGTTTTGGTTCACCTTGCGGTACTTGTAGACAAACATTGATGGAGTTGCTTGAACCAGAACAAAAAATGTGGCTTTATAATGCTGATAATTTTTTAGGTGAATTTACATTGAGCTCGTTTCTGCCTTATTTTTTTTCAAAAAATAGCTTGTAAGTTAACATTTTAACTAAAAGTCCTATAAAATAAATTAATAATTAAATTAAAACTACACTTCAGTGTAGTTTTAATTTAACGGAGGAAAAATGGCGACTAAAACTTTAAATCTCTTTAAAAAACCTATTGTTTGAAATGAAATAGGTGCAAGAGCAATTAGCGGTTATGCTATGATTTTGGGAATACCTTGCTCATTTCAAGAAATTAACGATTTTATAATTAATAGAGAATTTTTAGACCCAAATGAAGATCATGGATTTGAAGATGAAATTGTTAATATGGCAAAGTCTTGGGAATCTTTAAAAGAATTAATACTGGAAACTAAATACAATATTGAAAGTAAAAATGTGGAATCAACAATTGAAATTAGTCAACTTTTAGACGTTTATACAAAACTAGATCCAAAAAAAACTTATAGAGATTATTTTTTAGGTGAATCAGATGAAAGCAAAGATTTCATCCAGGCTATCAATGATGTATTAAAACATTTATCAATTGAAGAAAGTCATGAATCTACTTTGGAATATATGGCAACCTTTTTTATCGAACAATGTATCAAAAAACCATTAGGTGAGTTTACAGACCCATTTATTTTTTCACTTATTGAAGGACTGTTGATATTTAAAGATGTATCACCGCTAGTCTTTATAGATGAAGACGAGTTTTTTAATGAAATATATAATCAACATACTAAAACAGTGGAGATTTGCTCAACTATACCGCAAAATCGATGAATTGAAAATACGATATTCAGACAATATGTTAATTTATGAATTAATAAGTCAGAATATTATTTAGAAATTAATAAAGAAAACTTTGATTTTTAGTGGAGGTCTTAATGAGTAAGAATATTTATGATATACCTTGAGATAAAATTGACAATAATATTTTATGCAATTTGTCCTATTTAGAGGGTAGAACTTTCTTGTGAGAAGAATTCGAAGACTTCATTTCTAATAATACTGACATACAAGATGATAAAGAAGATTTGTTTGAAGAAGAAATTTATAATTTATTAAATTCTTGAACACTTGTGAAAAAAATAATTATTTTTGAGATTGAAAACAAATTAGATTATAAGTATAGAAAAGTCAGATTGATTCATGATATGCGAAATGTTTACTCCAACATTGATCCTACAAAAAGAATGATTTATAGATTTAATATTCTTAAACCCTCTGGTTATAAATTTTTGAAGGACTTATTTAAGCTATTTAAAAAAGTAAGTAGTGGAGATAATTATTTTTCTACAATTCAAACATTACTATATTTTTATATTGATAATACAATGAATCACACATTTGGTAAGTATTCCAGAGAATTATTTTGTCTTCTTTTCGAAGCTTGCTTATTGATAAAATTCAAAACACCATTGATATTTAGTCAAGACGAAGTTAAGGCTTTATCCGATATATGTGAAATTGTCAGAAAAAAATGTTTGTGCATTGAAAAAAGACATTGAAGTAACCTGATAGAATTTAGACAACTATTGAATACATTAGTTTCAACCT
Source organism: Spiroplasma apis B31 (assembly GCF_000500935.1). Classification (NCBI taxonomy): domain Bacteria; kingdom Bacillati; phylum Mycoplasmatota; class Mollicutes; order Entomoplasmatales; family Spiroplasmataceae; genus Spiroplasma; species Spiroplasma apis. Next base: position 829,520 of record NC_022998.1, on the reverse strand, counting down.
ACGAGCTCAATAAATTAAATTATGTTCTTGGTGAAAGTTAATTAACATAATCAATATTATTACTTTAAGATAACTAAATATCAAATAAGAATAAAATAACTAAGAATTTTCTTAGTTTTTTTTATATAATGAATAATATGTCACTCGTAAACAAGGAGAAATTATAATGTTTCAAGAAAACACAATAGTAACAGATATTTTGTCAATTATTGGCCTTGTTATAATAGTTTTATCACCATTTTATTTCTCGATGTTACATCGTAAAATACTAAATGGTCGTTTACACACGAAAGTTGATGGCGAAAAACTTTTTGAAAAGTTGAAATATGATTTAAAATTATTAAAAATAACAGGTGTAGATAAAAAAAGATTATACAGAGATGTTGATTATGCAAAAACTATATTCCGCGGTGCAATGGAATATAACTCAAGAGAATTAGTATTATATTTCAATGAGTTATTTGCAAAAAGGTTCATACACAAAACAATCAATAATAAGTCGTTAGTTCACTTTTTGATATGGATTGTAACTATCGGAATTATTATGGGTGGATCTCTATTTGATCTTTGATATTGATTAACTAATATGAAGTCTATGGATAAATCTTCTGGGATTGTTTCAATATGAGTTATGTTTTTTATAGCCTTTATTGGTACAGGTATTAATAAATTTTTAGAGTTTTTCAAAGTAAAAACTGTTGTTAATGATGAAGTACGAAGAATAAATTTAGCTAAAAAAGAAAAAGTATGAAAGGATTATGTGATTGTATTTTGGTGTTCAATCGGCACTGGTGTTTTTGGTTTTTTACTTATATTCATCAATATATTCATCACGTAGGAGGATAAAATATGGGACATATGAGTAAAAATATTGATGGTAAACTTGGTGAAGTTTTCACAAAGAGATTTTTAAAATCAAAATATGTAAATATGGTCTCAGAAGGAGATTATTTAGCTAGATTAAGTAGTTGTTGTAAGGCTACTTGAGCTATGATATTTCAATGTCTTTGAATTGCATTCTTTTTATATGCAAGATTTGTTGTTGGTAAGCAATATAATAATTCGCTTATAAGTAATGAGGCTATGTCTTGGCTATATAAAGAACAATTATCAGTCTTAAATAGTTATATATACATACAAATTTACCATATATTTATATTATCAACTGTTCTAATTGTCATGTTGAATATGACTATGGGTGTTGGTACAACCATTTACACCGTCTTTTTTAACCTACTATTTATTTCAGAAGCTTTATTGTATGGAAGTTTTATATTTATATTAGATTGAACAGGTTTACTTCACTCATTTAAAAATATTTCTTTTATTTGGGAAGTATTAAAAACTCAATGGTTATGATTGCTTTGCATTTTTATAGCAGTTTGATCATTTATTCCTATGTGTTCTATATTTAAGGATGTTAATATGCTTAATAGAGAATGAATTAGGGTAGATAGATATAGAAAAACAGAGGATAAAGAGAACGAATTTGTATTTAAAACATGAGTTACCCCAGGAGAAATCAAATCTAGAAAAGGGATGATTATTGCAGGGTGATTCGCTATCTTAACGGCCTCAATTTTCGAACTATGCGATGTGTTTATTGATACTAATTTTACTGTAATGAAATATATTATATTAATTTTCGGGTATGTAGTTTTTCTAGGTGCCTATGTAATACCCTATAGTAAAATAAGTTTAATTTTTTATTGAGTTAATCAAACATTTTTATTATGTTTATTTATTTATAGCTTATATTTGGTACAAAATAAAGCTTACATTAGTGGCTATAGATATTATTATGCATATCTTGCGATCTTTGTACCTTGGTTTTTAAGTTTTAAAGCATCGATTCGTTACACATGAACTATCAAAGATAGGGAAGAAATTAAAGCAATAGTTCTTAATAGTTTTGAAAGTCAAGATGAATTTGAGGAATTTTTAGAAGAAAGAAATAATACATTAAAAGAAGCTGCCACAACGATTTAGCTTCTAAGGAGAAAAAAACGTGGACAATATTAAATCAGGATTCATAGCAATCATAGGTAGACCAAATGTTGGAAAATCTACTTTACTTAATACTTTATTATCTAAAAAAATAGCCATTGTAACAAATAAGGCACAGACTACTAGAAATAGAATTAATGGAATTCTAACAAAAGAGGACTGCCAATATGTATTCGTTGATACACCAGGGGTTCATAAACCTCACAATGAGTTGGGTAAATATATGAATAAAGTAGCTTTGCAAACTACTAAAGGTGTAGACCTAATATTGTTTTTAGCACCTTCGGATGAATTTATCGGAGAAAATGATAGATTTGTACTAAACGCTCTTAAAGAAAGAGATCTACCAGTATTTTTGATTATAACTAAAGCAGATTTAGTTGATGAAAAAAGTATGGACATTAAAATCAAAGATTGAAAAAACCAAGGTTTTAACTTTGCTCAAATTATAAAAGTTTCTTCTACTATGAACTTCAATTTGGATGTTTTACTAGAAAAAATAAAAGAAGTTTTACCTGAAAATGGTGTTAAGTTTTACCCTGATGACCAATATACAGATCAACCCGAAAGATTCATGATACGTGAAATAATAAGAGAAGAAATATTGCTCCAAACTGAACAAGAAATTCCACATAGTGTTGCTATATTAATAGATAAGTTTGAAGAAAATAAAAATATTATCAAAGTCATTGCATCTATTATATGTGAACGCACTAGTCAAAAAGGAATTATTATTGGAAGCAAAGGATGCAAAATCAAGTCCATTGGTATTGAATCTAGAAAAAAATTAGAAGAACTTTTTACAAAGCAGTTTTATTTAGAGTTGTTTGTTAAAACTAAGGAAAAATGAAAACAATCTGCTTCCTTATTAAAACAACTTGGTTATGATAAGGATAGCTATTAAAAACTTCAAATGAGTGCTATTAAAATAGATGCTTTTGTAATAAGTAACGAAGATTATGAAGAATTTGATAAAATTTTGACGGTTTTTACAAGACAATATGGAAAACTTAATTTATATGCTCCTGGTGTTAATAAAAGCACCTCTAAAAACAGCTACTCTGTTCAAAATTTCTCGTATAGTCATTTTGAAATATTCAAATCCAAGAGAAGCGATAAGTATAGTAAATTAAAAACTGGATACTTAATAAAAGATTATTATGCTATAACAAAAAGTTTCACCAATTATGTCTATTGTTCAATAATTATGAAAGTTACAGAACAAATATTCGAATTTGGTCAAAAAAACTACAAATTTTTTGATGCATTAGTAATTTGTATGGAAAATATGGAGTCAAACAGAGATGCATTTAAAAACTACTTAATGTTATTGTTTTTTCTACTTCAAAATAGCAGGTATAAATTTCATATTTCAAAATGTAGTAGATGCAGAAAAACTAATAATCGCTTTGTTAGATTTGAACATTCTAATAAAACTTTAATTTGTTATAAATGTATTTGACCCGAAGAAGTTAAGCAACCTATATCTTTCATAGATTTAATAACAACTTTTGATAGTTTGTCATTTATTGAAATCATACAAAAGAAATATAACCCACATGATTTAATTGTTTTACACAATATATTATTGGATTATTTCGAGTATGATTTAGGATTTTATATACCACCTTCAAAATTATTGAAGAACACTTCCGCTACAAACTTAAACCAGAAGATCATCGATTTATATAAATAACACTTATAGTAGGTTGACAAAAACTTGGTATACATAGACAATCAATAGGGTACAAATAGTGTGTAAATCAACAAACGATATCAAGTTTGTTTTTTTATTTGTAAGGAGTTTAAAAGAAATGAAATTAGAAATTGATAAATTAATAGCACATCTAAAATCGCAAGGATTTGTGTTTCAAGGCTCAGAAATTTATGGAGGTTTAGCTAATTCATGGGATTATGGACCGTTAGGTGCAGAAATGAAAAATAAACTAAAAAAAATGTGATGAGATTTTTTTGTTAGAAGAAATCCTCATAATATTGGATTAGATTCTTCAATTATTCTTAATAGTAATGTTTGAAAAGCTAGTGGTCATTTAGGTAACTTTAATGATCCCTTACTTGATTGTAAAAACTGTAATTCTAGATGAAGAGCTGACAAACTTATTGAAGAAAAGTTTCCAGATATGAATGTTGGTGGTTGAAAAAACGAGGAGTTAGAAAACTATATACAAGAAAAGCAAATAGCTTGTCCAAAATGTGGTAAGTTAGATTTCACAAATATAAGACAGTTTACTTTAATGTTTAAAACTAATCAAGGTGTTGTTGAAGATGACTCTTCAATTGTTTATCTTAGACCAGAAACTGCACAAGGTATATTTACTCAGTACAAAAATTGTCAAAGGTCTTTAAGAATGAAATTACCATTTGGAATTGGACAAATCGGTAAATCTTTTAGAAATGAGATAACACCAGGTAACTTCATATTTAGAACTAGAGAATTTGAACAAATGGAATTAGAGTTTTTCTTTTCTCCTGATGATAGTTTTGATTGGTTTGATTATTGACAAAATAAAGTAGTTTATTTTTTGGAAAATAAAGTTCAGCTTAAAAAAGAGAATTTCATTTTAAGAGCACATAGTGAAGATGAACTTTCACATTACTCAAACAAAACTACTGATATTGAATTTAAATTTCCTTTCGGAGTTGGTGAATTATGAGGAATTGCTCATAGATCAGATTATGACCTTTCTCAACACCAAAAGTTTAGTGGGGAAGACTTGTCATATTTAGACCCTTTAACTAATAAAAAAATAATACCACACGTTATTGAGCCAAGTGTTGGTGTGGAAAGACTAATGCTGGCTATTTTATGTCAAAGTTACTATGAAGAATCTTTAGAGTCTGGAACAAGAGTTGTTTTAAAATTACCTTATGCATTAGCACCATACTCATTAGCTGTTATGCCTCTTCAAAAACAACAAAAAGAAGAAGCTTATAAATTATATGAAAATCTTTTATTGGATTTTGATGCAACATTTGATGAAACAGGTAATATAGGTAAGAGATATAGAAGACAAGATGCAATAGGTACTCCATTTTGTATAACTATCGATTTCGACACTGAAAATGATGGTTGTGTAACAGTACGAAATAGAGATACAATGGAACAAGAAAGAATTAATGTAAAAGATTTAAAATCATACTTATTGAATAAACTTTCTTAAGAGGAAAAAGATAAATGAAAATCTCACAACAACAGATTGACAACATTATACAATTAACAGATATCAGTGAAGTGATTGGTAAATACTTAGATTTACAAAAAAAAGGTAGAGATTACAGGGCTGTTTGTCCATTTCATGATGATTCATCTCCATCTTTAATGATATCTAAGGAGAAAAAAATCTTTAAATGTTTTGTTTGCGGGACAGGTGGCAATGCAATAACTTTCTTACAAGAATTTAATAATATAAGTTTTTATAAGGCATTATCTTTATTAGCAAAGGATTCAAACATAGTTATCGAGGGGTTAAATAATTTAGAAGATAAACCAAAAGTCTCTTCTTTCGAATCTAGATTATTCGATTTGAATAAAGAAGCCGCTAAATTTTTTAATGGATTATTACTTACTAGTGAAGCAAAAAAAGCTCGTAACTATCTTACAAATAGAAATATATCTTCACAAGAAATAGAAAAATTTAAGATTGGTTACTGCCCGGGTAATTCAAATTTGTATTCATTTCTTAAAGGAAAAGGTTTCACAAAAAAAGAAATAGAAATATCAGGACTTATTTATACTCAAGGAGTTAATCAAGTACCGTTTTTTAAAGATAGAATAATTTTCCCTATTACAGATATAGATTCTAATATTATAGGTTTTTCTGGAAGAGTAGTAGATCCAAACGATACACCTAAATATAAAAACAGTAGTGAAAACAATGTATTTAAAAAATCTCAGTTAGCTTATAATTTAGAAAATGCAAAAAAAGAGATCAGAATCAAAAACGAGATTTTAATTTTGGAAGGTTTTATGGATGTTATAAGTTTAGAAAGAATTAATATAAAAAACTCTATTGCAATCATGGGAACAACTTTCTCAAACTTTCATCTAGATTTGATAACAAAAGTTACTAAAAACATAAAACTCTTTTTAGATGGTGACAAACCAGGAGTTATGGCCGCGCTAAAAATTGCAAAGTTTCTTATGTCAAAGAGGTTAAATGTAACAATAATTCAAAATGATACATCTAAGGACCCTGATGAATTAGTTACAGCAGGTGAAGTAAATTTAATTAATCAAATGATAGCTAATTCAAAACATCCAGTAGACTTTGCAATTGACTATTTTGTTAAAGAAACTGATTTGAATGACACATTACAAGTCGATAATTTTATTAAAAACGTTATTGATGTTTTACAATATGAAAAAAACGAAATTATTTCAGCTAAGAACATCAATAAAATTTCTGAGTTAACAAATATAGATAAATCTCTTATAGAGAAAACTTTAGCAAAGACAACTCCAAATATATTTGTTAAGGAAGAGAAACCAAAAACGGAATTTATTCCTCCATATATTATTGGTAATGAAACACAAGATAATGGATTTTTTATACCAAATTATGACTTACAAGAAAAAACACTAAACTTAGTTACTAAAAAAAGTTTTGATAATAACTTAAATAAACGGGATTTTAATAGGATTAAATCTGCAAAAAATAAAGCTGAATCAGCAATAATTTTAGAACTTTTAAGAAGTGATGAAAATGCTAAGGTTATTGAAAAAAAATTAAATTTATTTGAATCCAGTTCATTACGAACGATAGCTAAGTTTATAATAGAACAATACCGAGAAAATAAATACAATGGTAATGATTTTGAAATAATTGCTAACGCGGCTTCACAAATAAGCCGTAAATTTCAAGAAATTCTATATAATATAAATAACTTGAACTTTGCTTGAGTTCAGAATAGGTTATCGGAAAAAGCAATAGAAGATATTTTTGATACAATCGAGATTTATCGTTTAAAATTAGAAGAAGAAAATTATATCAATAAATTAAAATCAACTAACAATTATCAATTAAAGAAAGACCTTATGTTGCAAATTGACAATATTAGAAAACAAATACAGGTTGTAGAAAAAAAGAGAGGAAATTAACAATGGCATTAAATTTAAAGAAATTTGAAACAATGGAGGAATTTAAGGAGTATCTTTTTAGTTATTTAGAAAAAAATGATAATGAAATTGCTCAAGAAGAAATACAAGAAGTCATCTTTAAAAAGTTCAAAGATGTAGATGACGATGAAATTGGAGAATTGTTTCAAGAACTAGCTTCTAGAAATGTAGTTTTTACCGATGAATTGATAGAAGAAGAGGATTTAGAAAAATTAACCTCAAACCTTGATGAAGAAGATGGTGAATCAGCTTCTGATTTAGCTGAAGGTTTTGCAAAAAGAAAAAAACAACAAAAAGATATTAAAAGTGCAAACCAAAACAGCGGTCCTGTAAAATATAGGGTTGGTGGTATCAGTAATGAAACAAAAATACAAGATATCATAAAGTCATACTTTAATCAAATCGGTTCATCTAAGATTTTGACAAAAGATGAAGAAGTTATATATGCGAAAATGTTAGAAGATGATGATCCAGAAATCAGAAAAGAAGGTAGAGACAAACTTATAACTTCTAACCTTAAGCTTGTAATTTCTGTAGCTCGTAAACACTTGAATAGAGGTTTAGATTTTGCCGACCTTATTGAAGAAGGTAATATTGGTTTGATGAAAGCTGTTGATAAATTTGACTATACAAAGGGTTTCAAATTTTCTACTTATGCAACTTGATGAATTCGTCAAGCTATAACTAGAGCAATCGCTGACCAAGCTAGAACAATACGTATACCAGTTCACATGGTTGAAACTATAAATAAATTAACAAGAATCGAAAGACAATTAACTCAAGAGTTAGGACGCGAACCAACATCTAAGGAAATAGCAAAAAACTTTGGTAAAGGAATAACACCTCAAAAAGTTGTTGAAATCAAAAAGTTATCAATAGAGCCAGTTAGTTTAGAAAAACCATTCGGTGATGAAGATGATACTCATTTTGGTGACTTCGTTGAAGACAAAGACATTTCTTCTCCTGACGATTATGCAGAAAAAGAAGCGCTAAGAGAAGTTATTGATGATGTATTTGCAGAACTGCTTGCACCTAGGGAAGAAAAAGTTATAAGAATGAGATTTGGAATTCTTCCAACTAAACTTAGAACTTTAGTTAGATTGGCAGAGGAGTGCGAAGATGACTCTTACGAACAACTAAAAGAAACTATCAGTGATCTAGATATACACTATGATACTTCGATTGAAAAAATACAAAGATATAGACATCCGATGATTCAATTGCATTTATCTAAGTATGACTCACCAAAAACTTTAGAAGAAGTAGGTAAGGAACTTAAAGTAACAAGAGAGAGAATACGTCAAATTGAAGCTAAAACTATTAGAAAGTTTAAGCCTTCTGCTTCAAATCCAAAAGCAAAGGTATTAAGAGATTTCTTTAAAGGTTAATATGAATTTTTTACGACCCAGGTTATTAACTATAGCAAGCTTGGTTTCTGATGGAGAAGTTGTAGCCGATATAGGTACTGATCACGCTTACTTATCTATTTATTTAGCAAAAGCAAATAAGGCCAAAAAAATATATGCTACTGATATTGCAAAAAAACCACTAGAAGTAGCTAAAAATAATATTGATAGTTTTAATGTTTCAGACAAAGTTGAAACATTATTAGAAAACGGAATTTCTTGAACAAAATCAAGAAATATAAAAATCTCTTCTTGTATTATTGCTGGGGTAGGTTCTTCAACTATTTTAGATATACTAAAAAATGATAATGACAACATCGATTGTTACATTATTTCTTCTAATACCAATCTAGATCCGATAAGAGAATGAGTTAAGAAGAATAAATATTATGTAGAAAAAGAAGTAATAGTTTTGGATAATGATATTATTTATGAACTAATGAAAGTAAATAAATACGCTGGTCAAAAAATAAGAACAAAACAAGATTTAGTTTTTGGTCCAATTTTAAAAAAAGATAAACAAAATAAACTTTTTTTAGAGCGTTGAATGAAAGAAGAACAAAAACTACATTTACTTCTTACTAAAATTCCAGAGCATACAAAGAAACATAAACAATATAAAAAAAGAGAGCGTTTCATAAAAAAAATGCTAAAGAAGGAGATTAATAAATAATGCCAAAAATTAAAGTCAATAATCTAATAAAATATCTTAATGACATTTTTCCACAAGTAACTGCTGCTGAATGAGACAAGGTCGGTTTTCAAATTGAAGAAGTTTACAATCTACCAAGTCAAGATGAAATAGATACAGTTGTAGTTTGTTTAGATGTTACTAAAGAAGTTATTGAGAAAGCTATTGAACTTAAATCTAATTTTATAATATCTCGACATCCATTTTTATTTAACTCACTTGAAGAAGAAATGAAAAATTCAGCTAAACGTAGAATGCGCAATCTACTTATAGAACACGAAATTCAAGTATTTTCTATTCATACAAACTACGACTGTAGTGTTAGTCAAAATATAATTGAATTATTGTCTACCCAGTTTAATATCAAAAAAGTCGAAAAAGTTGGAGAAACTAATGAAGGTTATAAAATAAATTTATTAAATGACGTAACTCTAAAAGAGTTAGTTGATAAAATGAAATTTATATTCGGCCGCAAACAAGCAAATCTAACAAAAAATATAGACTTAGAAAAGTTTGTTAAAAAGTTTTATTTAACTACTGGTTCGGGAGCATCAACCATGAGTTATTTGGAACTTGAGAACGAAGTATTTATAACTGGTGAAGCAAAATGAGATCAATGGTTATATGCAGATCAAAATAATATTGATTTAATAACTGTTGGTCATTACATGGAAAATCATTTTATTGACGATATTAAGAACAAGTTACTTAAAACATTTAATGATGACTTAAAAATATGCGCATTTGATATTAAAAATACATTCATAATTTATTAAAAAAAACCTAAAATAAAAATTGGTAACCAGAAGAATTTCCTTTTAGTACCAATTAATATTTATAGGTTTTTTTATTTCTAAAGCTCTTCTAAAAATTTTATAACTTGATTTTGGATTATACTAGATGTAGATGCACCAGCTGTGACTGCTACTGTTTTAATATTTTTTAAGTCATCTAAATCTATATTATTTTTTGTGTCTATTCGTAAAGTTTTTAATCCTTTACTCAAACCCAACTCAACAAGTTTAAGAGTATTGTTACTTCTTTCATCTCCAACAACATATAAAAGATCAACCAAATTAGAATCTAAATCTAAAACAGCTTGTTGTCTAACTAATGTTGCCTCGCATATATCATTTTTATAAAGACATTTATCATACTTACTTTTAATTTCTTTATAGATTTCCTCTGTATCTATTATTGACAAAGTGGTTTGATTTGTAACAAATATATTTTCATTTTCTATGTTGAGATTTTTAACTTCTTCAACGGTTGTGACTAAGTGAATTTTTTCTTTATTTATGGTTGTTAAAGCAATTGTTTCAGGGTGATTATGTTTACCAATAAAGATTACATCGTAACCTTTACCTAAATATTCATTAATTAAAATTTCGGTTTCTAGAACTCATTCACATTTAGTATCTATCGTGATTAATCCTAAATCTTCTGCTAATTTTATAACCTTTGCATTTGTACCATGAGCTGAAAATACAACCACACTACCTGATGGTATATTTCTTATTATTTCTTCTCTAGGAATTTTTCAGTCATCGATTGCTATGATACCTAATTCGCTAAGTTCATTAACTATTATTTTATTATGAACTAACAAACCTATCATATATACTTTTTTATCTGGGTACATTTTTAACGCATCTTTTGCCATTTTGATAGATTTAACTACTCCTAAACAAAAACCTCTTGGGGTTACTTTAATTACGTTCATTTGTATACCTCGCTAAAATTATTTTATAAGAAATATGTAGATATTTTAGTGTTTATTTTATTAAATGTAAAAAAATCCTTTAAAATATACTTATATTGATTGGAGAAAGTTATGAAGAAAATAATAGATTTTAATACAAGATTAAAACCTTACAAGAGTCTTTATAAAATATTTTGGTTATCATTCACACTTGTTGTCTTATTTCTATTTCAATTAATAATGCTTTCACTCACTATTGTTGTTCCTCATATAAACTCTGGTTTTTTTTATTGATCTCGTGGTGTTCATTCTTTGTTGTTGGATTCTCGTTCAGAACCACATTCTAGTCAAGGATTTATTTTTGCTGCAACTGTTTTGGGTTTATTTCCTTCGATTGCTATAATACCTTTTCTATATTTTATTTCTGCAAACTGATATATTAATGAGAAGTTAAGCGAAAAGTTTATTAACACCCCGAAAGTTAAATATATGAAATGGAGTAAGTTCATTCATTTCGCTATAATAGGAAGCGTTTTTATATTAATTCCAGGATTGATCTCACTAATGAATGGGGGAGGGTTATTACCTCACCATACCTATAAAGCAATAAGTGGTGCATTTAGTGATGAATTTAAAATAAGAACTGCTGGAATTGCTGCATTTTTATATTATGGTGTTGGTTGTTTATTTACTTCAATAGTGGTTTTTTGAGCATTAGGGATGATTTTAAAATGAATACAAATAAAAATCAGTGCAATATTAGGGAAATGGTTTGAAAAATATCGTGAATGAAAAAGTAAAAAAAGAGACCTGAAAATAAACAAAATAGAAGCTAGAATACAAAATAAAAATAAAAAAAAGAATAACTAGTCTTAATAAATAACACCAATATTAATCTAAAATTAAACATTTAAGATATAATATTGTTAATAAAAAGGAGTTGTTGAATATATGAATAAACTGATGATGTTACTAGGTTCAATTTCTATATCTAGCGCTTCTCTTTTAACTGTAGTATCTTGTGGAAGAACAGGCAGAATGAATGTTATTACAAGTGAACAAGAAAAAATCACTTCATTAACTAGTTTGAAAAAAAGTTCATTAACCGAAAATAATGTAAAATTAGGTGGAAATATCTCAACTGAAGAAATATGAAAATTAGTTGAAGCTCTTAAATTAACTGAAGTAATAAAAAATAATCCCACAGCAACAGCGATGATCGAAAGTCTTCGCTCTTTTGTTATGTCTAATATGTTATTGTCAGAAATTTCAGCAAAAGTACCGGGATTAGGTTGAATTGTTCAAAAATTACAGTGACAAAATTTAAATTGAGGTTTTAATCAACTTTACGATGTAGATAACGAAAAAAATGCATTTGCAAAAAATGCAAGTGGATGAATGGAAAATAATGACCAATGAAGTATATCTGTAACATTTTTGAATGAAGACTTAACAGGTTGAGTAGGAATAAATAATCCTGTATATGCTCGTATAAACATCAACCAAAAAGTAGGAGTTAATGATGACGGAACAGTAGATCTCAAAAATTCTAATCCTGATGCAGTTTGACCAGACGAAAATAACAAAATTGATGGATCTAGTGCATTTTTACCAATTGCATCATCTACAAGTGATCAAACAAAAAAACGTGGTTTTATATATCAAGGATTTGTTAACTCATCTGAACTTATAAATTTGACAGACATTTATGATCCGAATAGAACTACACTCCCTAGTGGTTCGCTGATTTATACTCCATCTGCAACTGATTTTGTAAACAACTCTATTTTACAAGGTGATATCGTTAATGAATCGCTTAAAAATGCTAAAGAGGAGATAAAAGAAGCAATCGAAAAATACTTATTAGATAACCCAATATTTATAAGCGATAATATGAATTCAGATCACATTCAAATAAGAATAAAAAATCAAATTTATGCTGTCTTATTTAAAGAACTTTTATTAAGAAGGAAACGAGACTTTAAGGAAGAACAGTTGGTATATTCTAACTCATTAATTACAATGTATTGAAACTCGATAATAACAAAGGCAAAAAGAGTGCGTGATTCAGAATATATCAATTCTGATGACTATAATACTATTAATAATATAATCGAGGACTTCATCAGTAAAAAAGATAAAGATTTATCTACTGACTTTTCTAAGGATGGTGGTCTTTCTGAATCTGAAGCAAAGACTGTATATGAAAATCTACTTAAAATTATCAAATTTAGTAAAAATGACAATGATGTTTCTAAGACAGAAGTTGATTTTGCTGAAAAAAATATAACAACAGAAATGTATAAAAGAAACTATGATTTCTCAAGTAATTCATTCAATAATGGTAATGATATTCCGCTACTTAAACCAGAAAATTACGAAGATTTTGGTTTAAATGGTAGTTATCAATTTAAAGTAATATATTACAATAAACCAATTGTAGAAAGTGATCGACCAGACTTCACTTATTTGTCAGACGAAAATAAAACTCCATTTAAAGATGAATTTATTTCTGATCTTGGGTTTAAAAATGTATTTACTAAACCAAGATTTGAAACATTACTAAAAACGTTTAATAAAAAAAGCAACATGAATAATCAAACATTAATAGACGATTATGAAGATAGTGAAGCGACTGTTATTGAACCATTTAATCTAAGCGAAGTTGATGATAATAATGTAAAAAATCCATCATGGTTTAAAGATGCAGGTTACTTAAAACAATGGTTAGGTGATAATGCTGATGATTCTGATTGAAGAATTAGGAATCTTTTGGGTGTTATAAATAAAACATCAAAAGAAAGATTAATACAGATTTTCGATACAAGTTCGAAAACACATGAGAATATTACCGATTATAATTTATCAGCTAGTAATCTTGTTTTTGGTGAATTAACCAACCATTCAAATCCGTCAAGTTTTATAAATGGAAAATCTAATGATGATGAAGCATTTGCAGAACTTATCTCTAATAAGAGTGGAAATGAATTACCATTCCACATTGTAGACGTTGATAAAAACGGTAACTCTGATTCAAGAGATTTTATACATGAGGCTGGACTAGAGAATTTAAAACCATTTGATCTTAGACTTATGGTTGGTACATTGGATACCTATGGTAAAAAAGTCGATACATTAGATTATTCACAATGATGGTATAATGACTTATACGATTTATCATCTACAAAACTTGAAGTATGACTTAATATCTATAAATCTAAATCAATATATCAAGCGTTTGTTAATTATTGAAATGATAATGTTAAAAACAATGAAAACAACCCTGATAATAATATTTAGAAACAAAAAAAGACGTTCGAAGCGTCTTTTTTTTATTATGTAAAATGTAGTACATACATTTATATATAGTTGATTTGTTAATAATTAAAAAATATGAATGAGTAATGAATAAGACTTATAATAACTCGTAAACTTATGGAAAGCGATTATAAGTCAAGTCGAAAGAAAGGATGTTATAAATAAAACTATCAACAACCTTATAATGAGGCTCGAAAGTGATGCGAAAGAGCTTGTCATTAACAGTTGTTTATCCATAAGTTGTCTAAATTGACAAAATAAGAATAACAAATATTTTAATGAGTTGCAATAATTTTTCACTTTTTTTTAAAAAGTTATTGATTTTTCTATACCATAAAACAAATGAAATTTATTTTCAATGCAAAAACTTAAAATATTTTTTTAATATAGTATAAGGACAAACTTTATTTAATGCTAAAATAAGTTTAGAAATCAAAAAATTACAGGAGAGATATTTATTATGGCGATGCCTTTTATAGCTTGTGACCTAGACGGTACAATTGTTAGAAATGAAGATTTCAAGATCTTAGAATCTACAATAAATGATATATTAAATTATCAGCAAAATAGCGGTTCTAGGTTCTTTATTGTAACTGGAAGATCGTTTGAAACAACTAAAATGTATGCTAAAGAATTAGAGGTCAAGTTACCAGTAATTGGTTGCAATGGTGCAGTAATAACAGACCCCATAACTGGCAATGTTATATTTGAAGATGTAATAAATACCGAGATAAGTGTTAAATTAATAGATTTCTCTATTGAAAATCAACTTGACTTAGCGTTCTATACTTCATCTGCTATGATTGCCTTGACATTCTCTGAAAGAGCTAATTATTTTAAAAAAGCTTATGCAGATATCGACAATGATATGAAGCCAAAAATTGTTTTTATTGATAGTCTTGAAGACATGAAAGAAGCAGTCATGAAAAATATCCATAAACCTGTTAAATTTTTGTTCTCGTTTCCTCAGGAAGGAAATGGAAAAATAGTGGAAAATACTAAGAATCTATTATCAAACCTTGGTTTAAATCACCCCATAACTTTAATGAATAATAGAATACTTATTGATGCGATGAATTCAAATATCAATAAGGCAACTGGTTTAAAGAAATGAGCAGATTTAGTTGGGGTTGATGTTGAGCTGATCCATACAATTGGAGATAATAACAACGATATTGAAATGACAAAGCAATCCAAGTTTGGATGCGCTGTCGACAATGCTGTCCCTGCACTTAAAAATACAGCTAAAACTATCTTAAAATCTATTGAAGATAATGGGGTTGGATTGTATCTTTCAACTTTATTAGAAGATTAATGAGAATGAAAAAAATAGCTTTATTCGGTGGAAGTTTTGACCCAGTTCATACTGATCATGTCAATATTGTAAAAACTTGTCACTCGTATTTAGGATTTGATGAAGTTTGAATTATACCTGCATATGTAAACCCTTTTAAGGTTTTGTCTAGTTCAAGTGTAAAACAAAGACTTGAGATGCTTAAATTAGCTACCAAGAGTCTTGACTTTGTACAAATTAAAACTTTTGAAATTAGAAAATCTACAAAAAGTTATACATATGATACGGTACGTTATTACAAAAAGGAGTTTCCTGATTATAAATTTTCATTTATAATGGGTTCTGACCAATTGGATAATTTTGAAAAATGAGATCATTTTGAAAAATTGATTAAAGAGATAGATTTTAAAGTTTTTTTAAGAAATAAAACTTTTAACAAAGATGTTATCAAAAAATATAATATTGAAACTTTCGAATTTGAAAATAATTTTCTTAGTTCCACAAAAATTAGAAATTTAGAAGATTTACATTTACAAATTAAAGAAGTGAATGATTATGTCAATTCAAAATTAATGTATTTGTATGAAAGACTTGAATCTAAAGTTGATGAAGAAAGATATTTTCACTCATTAAATGTTGGAAGAGAAGCTTTAATGTTAGCTAACCTGAACAACTATGATTTGAACAAGGCTTTGATTGCGGGTACACTTCATGATATTGCAAAACAATGAAGTGATGAAGCAATGATAAATGCATTAACTTCTTTTGATAAGACTTTGCTGAACGAACCTAAACCTGTATGACACTCATTTGCTGGTGCAATCCATATTAAAAACGATTGACTTATGGATGACGAAGATATATTTAGTGCAATATTTAAACATACGGTTGGTGATAAAAAAATGTCAACCTTAGATATGATAGTATTTTGTGCTGATAAAATCTCTTCGGAAAGAAAATATAAGGACGTCGATAAATACCGTGCATTAGTTTATTCTGACTTGAAAACGGGATTTATAGAGTTGTTGAAAAATCAATTTGAAGTCGCTGTTTCAAAGCATGGGATGGATTCCATCGGGACTAGGTTAAAAGAAGCTTATTCATATTGAGTAAAAGGTGTTAAATAATGAATGTTTGTATAATTTTTGCAATGAAAGAAGAAGCACAATCGTTATTAAACGATTGTGCAGCAAAACAAATATCAAGTTGGCCCTTTAAAGTCTTTCAAAAGGATAATATTTTGATTGCAATTAGTGGTATTGGTTTAGTAAATGCCTCTAGTTGTCTAACATTTTTAGAAACTAATTATAAAATAAATTTTTACATCAATTGTGGGCTTGTTGGATCTGTTAACGATGAATATAAGTCATTAGAATGTCTAGTTATCAAGAAAACTTACTTTAGCACTGCCAATGCTACTGGGTTTGGATATAATTACGGTCAAATTCCTCAAATGCCAAAATTCTTTTCCTCAGATTTAAATCTGATAGACCAATTTCTTAAAACAAATAAAGATATAAAAATATGTAATATTGCATCTAGTGACATATTCATTAACAGCCTTGAAAAAAAAGAATTATTTATAGTTCCTATAAAAGACCAAATTGATGTTGTAGATATGGAGTACGCTGCTCTTTGCCAGGCCGCCTACTTGTTTAAAAAACCCATTTTTTCGTTTAAAATAGTTAGTGATAAATTCACTAACAAAACAAATGAACAGCAGTTCAAAGAAATTCTTGATATTGCCAGTCAAGAAATAAGTTCTAGAATGATTGTTTATTTGAAAGATATAAATTTAATCTAAACTTACCGTACGGTAAGTTTTTTTTATCATCAATCTATTTGAAATATTTATAAAATTTGTTTATTGTATAATTATTAAATTGGAGATAAATAATGGAAAATAAATATTCTAAATACAGTTGTATTCTTTATAATGAAACTAAACCACCTGGAACTAGTGTTGATGGTGATTTGGAGTTCTATAAAAATTTATTGTTGCCAGTAGAAGGTTATATATTAGAAGCGGGTGTTGGCAATGGAAGACTTTTAATACCGTTATTAAGATACAAACTCAATGTTATTGGAGTAGATAAGTCTTTGGAAATGATTGAAATCTGTAAACAAAATATGAATATGGCGGGTTTAAATGCTAGTATTATTCATACAACCCTTGAAAATTATGTCGAGAACAATTTTTTTGAATTTATTATTATGCCAAATGCTAGTTTTTGTTTGTTAGAAAATAGAGAAAAGGCAAATATAGTTTTGAAAAACTTTTACAATAGCCTTAAATCGGGTGGTACTTTGGCAATAGATTTAATTCTCCCAATAGACTTTAAAGCAGGTACTAAACATTCGATGGAACATAAATTGAATAATGATCATGTGGTTGTAGAGAATTACTCTAAAGAGATCAATTGATATGAACAGTATACAATCAACGAAATTAAATACTATGTTGACCAAAATCTTCGTGAAACACAATTAATGAAATTACGATGATATGGTGTTAAAGAATTTGAAGAAATGCTAAGTAATATAGGCTTTACAGATATTGAGGTAATCAAAAATTATAATAATAAAAGAATTCTCAATCTCAAAACAATCACAATCATAGGTAAAAAATAAGTAAAAATTCTGTTAAACTGAAAATGAGGTTAACCAAAATGAGTAATTTTAACAATGGAATTTATGAACTTTTATTAACAAGATTAGAAGCAGATGCTTTTAAGGAAGACGAACTTGATATATTAGAGGATGTCGATGATGAATGATTAATTAATCAGTTCTCACGTTTTCTTAAAGAAAAATTAAAACAATTCCAGGAGAAAGCAGATAAAATAAATTATTTGAATAATTTTTTAAAAAATGATAAATTGTCTGAATTAGTTGCTAACAGAAAGAATCTTGAAAAAAAATTTTATATTAATAATTTAAGTCAAAATAAAATAATAACGAGAAATCTTGATAAAGAAATGCATCAAGAGTTTTTTTCTTGCGATAGAATTAAAATTATTTGTCCTTTCCTAACAAAATGAAGTGTAAAAGAACTAAGAGAAATAATTAAAGAAACTGATGAAAGCGTTATGATAAAAATTATTACAACTACTTACAATGGAGAATCTAATTTTTTGGATATTGAAGGCTTGCAAAAATTAGTAGAAGATTATCCTAGTCGTATTAGAGTGAAAATAGAAAATCTTTTTAGCGAAAATGTAAATAGATTACACATCAAGTCTTATTTATTTGAAAGAGATAGTGGATTTTCTTCTCTTTACATTGGAAGTAGCAACTTTACCAAAACAGGTTTTGTAACAGGTAAAGAATATAGTGTTAAGATTAGTGAATTTAGAGAAAAAGAAATTATTAAACAAGCAATAAATGACTTCGACAACTTATTTGAAGATAATTTATTTATTGATATTTTAGAGAAAGAAAAAATAGCTACCATAAAAAACTTAATGTACGATAATTTACCTATTGAATATTTAGATAGAGTAAACAAATTTCATAAAAATTATGAACCATATGATTATCAAAAAGAAATTTGCTCTAATTTTGAGGAAAGGCTATCAGCAGGTATAAAAAAACATTTATTAATCATGGCAACAGGAACGGGTAAAACAGCAACCTTAGCTTTTATTTATGGAATTTTGCAAAAGTGATTCAATAACAATGAACCGTCCTTATTATATATAGCACCATCAACAGAAATATTGAAACAAGCAAAAAAAACCTTCCGTAATATATTAAAAATAGACGACTTTGGTGTTGATTTATACGATGGCATTAATCCTAATTTGAATATTAAGAAAGAAAAAGTAATATTTACTACTAACTATACAGGTAATAATAAAATAGAACAATTTAAAGATACTTATTTCGATGTCGTTATATTTGACGAAGCTCATCACTTAGAGGCAACAACTTTCTTAAATATCTACAATGCTGTAGTAAAAAATGATAATCTTGTCTTTGGTCTTACAGCAACACCTGAAAGAACTGATGGTATAAATGTATTGAAATACTTCGGGGATGAACCCTTGGTAGATATCAGATTATATGATTCATTAGAAAAAGATTTTCTTTGTGATGTAGATTATTATTTCATCAAAGATAATTCTATTGATCTTAGTGGATTTGATATTTTAAAACGTGAAGGTGAATACTTAAAAACCTTAAGTTCTAATAAAAGAAATGATTTTATTTACAAAACAATCATGGAGCATCTTGGTCAAAATAATTCTCATATTAGAGCCATAATGTTTTGTGAAAGTGTTGAGCATGCGGAAACTTTAGACATATATTTGAAAGAACATGGAGAAAAAAGTGCGCTACTGGTTTCTGAAAGTAAGAAAATGAAAAAACCTCCAAAAGAAGTTATATCCGATTTTAGAGAAGGAAGAGTAAATTATTTGTGTGTTAGAGATATGTTAAACGAAGGTTTTGATGTTCCAGAAGTGAATTGTGTATTTTTTCTAAGACCAACAACATCAAAAATTTTATACTTACAACAACTAGGTAGGGGTTTGAGGAAACATTTGGATAAAAAACTTAGAGTTTATGACTTTGTTAATAATATTGATATGAAGGTAAACAAGAGATTTAACCCATTGATTCCTATACAAGTACTTACTAAAAATTTAAACTTACAAGAAATTGTTAAGAAATTTAATTATATAGATACTTACTTACCAGGAAACACAAGAATTATAATGGACGAATATATTAAGCAAGACTTGATCTCAAAGTTAAAAACATTTGAGTCCAATAATCTATATCATGAGATTATGGAAAGTTATGTTACTGGAATTTTCGAAGACTACGAGTCGTTCTTTAATGATTATGGTATCAATATAATAAGCTTTTACAAAATGAGATCTTTCTTTAAAGAAAATCGTAACCGTCTAACAATATTTAAAAAGTTCTCTTATATAAATTTAAGAGAAGTCTTGGAAGGTTTTTATTACATTCTTGAAAATAAAAAGTTTGTTTCAAATAGTAGAATAAACTTTCTATTTTTAAACAGTTATTTTTATAGCATAAACAAATCTAATCCTCTTTATGACGATGTTCAAAAAGCTTTAGAAAGTATTTTTGAAGATGATAATAAGGCTTTTATAAAAGAGCTTACATATTTAATAAAATATAAGCTAAAAAATGATAAAAGTTTATTAAACAACATTGTCGATGAAAGTATTGAATCATTCAAAAATATATATTTAAATGTTAATCAAGCAAAAGCATTGCTAGGAAAAATGGTTAATATGCAATCTTTTACATCTGATACACAAAATAAAGGTATTGTAAGATGTCTTAACAACGAGTTGCTAATTGATTGTAGTTCTGAGACAGCGTTAACTAAAGATGGTCATAGAAATAGCTACGACTATAAAAATAAATTTTTATATTGGGAGTCACCAAACGGTTGAACCACAAATGAAAATATGAAACAAAAAAATCAGTTAGAGATGGAAGATACAAAAAATTTCAAAACCTTTGTTATATATCAATCAAAAGATTTGGCAGAATTAAAAGAAGACTTAAAGCAATTAGTAGGTATAGTTGATAAAGTCCATAACAGTAAGCAAGTACAAATATTAAAAGATGGAAAACTAATAAATAAAGTTCAATATACTTTGGAAATTAAATAAAAAAAGCAATTTCAATTGCTAACCTCTTGCAAAAAAAAAAAAAAAAAACTATAATTACTCTCATAAGAGATCGCAGTCTCTTTCTAGATAGAGTAATTTTTTTTATGAATAAAATAAGAGTATTTGAAACATTTGCAGGAATTGGCGCACAACACAAAGCCATCTCCATTTTAAAAGAATATTTAAAAAATGATTATCAATTTGAAATTGCTGGAACTAGTGAATGAGATATTTGAGCAAACATTAGTTATAACGCAATTCATCATAACAATAAAAATATAGCTAAGAATTTGAGTGAAGATGAATTAGATGAGTTTCTTCTGAAGTTTGAACACTCAAGGGATTCTAAAAAACCTATGTCACCAAAAAACGTTATTGGGTTACAAAGAAATGTAAAAGAACTTCTTTATAGTTCTATTGTTAATTCTAAAAATCAAGGCAGCATTACAAAAATTAAAGGCGAAGATTTGATAAAGAACATTGATGAATTTCAAATGTTAACTTATTCCTTCCCGTGTCAAGATCTTAGTGTTGCTGGTAGTTTCCACGGATTTAACCAAGGTATGGCCAAGGGTTCAAATACACGAAGTGGATTATTGTGAGAAATAGAAAGATTATTAATTGAACTTGATGATATAAAAAAACTACCAAAATATTTATTACTAGAAAATGTGAAAAATATGATTTCTAAAAGACATAGAAAAGATTATGAAGAATGACTTGAGTTTTTATCTAGTCTTGGATACAAAACACAAACTTACGTTTTAAATTCCTTAGAGTATGGTGTCCCCCAATCTCGGGAAAGAGTTTATGCTCTAAGTGTAAGGGATGCCGATGATGGTGTTTTTCATGATACATTTAAAAAAAATGGATACATAACGGAAAAAAATAAACCAAAAGATATATCAAGTGAGATTAATATTTCACGTAAGTTAAATGAGCTTTTACATATTGATTACGATAATGTTAATGATAAAAATGAAGCTCTAAAAGCAATACCAAACAGGACCGTTAGTAGAAAACGTATGTATGATGACAATAGATTATTATTTACACTTAGAAAAACAAAAAAAAACTCTCGCGAGCAACAAGCTAAGTATAAATATTATGAAGTGGATAATAAATATTATTTAACTCATTGTAGCACAATAACAACTAAACAAGACCGGCACCCTAATGCAGGAAACATAGATCTGAAAAGTACAAAATTAGGTGGAGGAAAAAAAGCGCGGTATAGATTTATAACACCAAGAGAGGCGTACCTGCTAATGGGTTTTCACGAAGCTGATGTAGATAAAATTTTTCAAAATGATTTTTTAAAAAAAGAAGTTCTGTATAGGCAGGCTGGAAATTCCATAGTTGTGAATGTCTTAGTAGCAATTTTTAACAAAATAATTAAAAAAAGAGGAGATTCTAAAAATGATTAGTAAAAACTTTGAATTTTTGAAAGACTATCATAAATACAAATGAGTTTATGAAAAAATATCTATTATCGAAGATAGTCTTTTAAGTGATGACAAATATACTTTACAAGTAGATTCAGCTAAGTTGTTAGAAAAACTTTTAAAACAAGTGATGAATGAAGAAGAAAGAATAAAAAAAACATTAGGAGAGTTAATAAATAATTTTAACTTATTTTATAAACTCAAAAAAAGTGATGCCTTACCCTCAAATATTTTAGCGTCTTTCAAATGATTAAACTCTATAAGAAGTGTAGGTGTGCATCATAATGATTTATCTTATGTTGAATATCAATTATCATTTACCTCAAAGGTAAATTTCATTTTAACTTTACGTAAAATTTTACATTTTATTATTTATAGTTTTGAAGACACAAAAATAAACTTGCCGGATTGTGATGATGATATTTATTATAATACTTGCAAACTGGCGAAGAATTTAAAAGACAAAAAAGATTTTGATTATGAGAATAATCAAATAATTACAGAGAAATTATCTATTGGAGATTTCGTTTTAAATAACAAGATACGTTTTTTCATACCTACTTATCAACGGGACTACCGATGAACTAAAGAAGAGTGTGAAGAACTAATTGAGCAGTTATTTGATAAAAAAGATTCAAATGAACAAATATATTTTGGAACGATGGCATGTAGAATGTTTCCTAGCCAAGTTGGTAACTTTACAAAAGAAGTAAGATTAATGGATGGTCAACAACGTGTAACAACCTCATTAATACTTTTTAAAGCTATATTTGATGTTATTAAAGATAAACAAAAAGAACTGGATGATTTTTCTGAATCCATTCCAACAGAGTTAACAGACTTATTTGATTACAAAATAAATGATTTACATTCAGATGCCTTAATAAAAATTAAATATGAGAATAGTACTTCTACATCAGAAAATAATATATACAGTTTATATAAGGTTCTTACAGGATATAATATTGCATCCAAGTTTAAAAATGATTTGAAGCTACTCACACGAAGTCAAGTTATAACAAATTATGAGTATTTTTACAGTGTGTTTAAAAACTATACCATAGAAAAAAATTTGGATATATATAATTATTATGCAAATAATTTTATTGTCTCTTGTATAAGGTTTAATGATGATGATATAAACGAAATGGAAGTATTCGAGAATCTTAACTCGAAAGGAAAAGATTTAGATACTTTTGATATGTTGAAAAATTATATTTATAATATGGTCGATCAAAAAGTATTTAAGGAAAATTCAAAAAGAGTTGTAGATGAGTACAACAAGTATTTTAATTTGAGTTTAGTTCCCAAATTCAAAGGTAAAGAAGATGAACAAAATAAAAAATATGAGGCTTTCTTTTTCAACTTTTTGACTTATAAGATTGCGCTTAAAGGTACAACAAACATTGATCTAAAACAAAATAAAAAAAGTTTATTAAAAGCTTTTAAAAAGTTTTACAATGAAAAAAATATTACTTTTGATAAGTACGCCTCTATCTGCAGTGAGATAGGTCGTTATTTTTATATTTATAAAAATGTGAAATTAGTTAAAGATTATGAAAATATTACAAGTGAGTTTTATAAGTTTAGAACAACTCTTTCCAACATAGACGAAAAAGACTTCTCAATATGTTTATTCTATTTATTTGATGTTTTTTCTGACAATTCTTGAAGCTCTGCTGAACGAAAACTACATCTATTTAATGAGCAACTTCTTGAAAAATGTTTATTCCAAATAGAAAGATGATTTATTATGTTATTGCAAGTTAAAGGTACAGGTCAATCATTAAAAGGCGCTGTTATGATAAAATTGGTAAGATATTTAAAACTTTTTGAAAATTATTCTAACTTCAAGCAAGATTTACCTCAACATTTACAAGAATGATTTGCAGGAAAAACAAAAATAACTAAAGAAAATGAACATCTACTAATACCGTTGGAAAATAAATTGCCTTCAAAAGACGTTGCGATCGATTCATTAAAAAATAGGGATGTACAAAATAATTACATGAAAGTAATATTTTTAAAAAGACTAGAAAATTACTGATTAAATTTAAGTACAAAAGCTTGTCAAGAAGTTATATTTAAAGTATCTACAGTAGAACATATCATGCCTAAAACTCCAAATCAGGAGTGGTGAGAAATGTTAAACGAAAAAGAAAACCTTAACAGACAAGAATTAAAAGATAAGCACGCTGCATTTTTAAATAGAATTGGTAATCTTTTATTGTTGGATTCTAAAAATAATTCAGAATTAAGTAACTCTCCCTTTAAAATAAAAGTTAATAATTATATTGCAAGTGATTCAAGGTTAGCTAAAATACCTTTCACAAATAAAAACGAAAGCTTAGTTGATATTGACCACTTTGATTTTAAAATGATAGATGATCGAAGTGCAAAGTTAGCTAAGATATTGGTTAATGATATTTATGAAATTGAATAAAGTACAAAGAATTCTTAACTTATTTAAAGATAAAGAGGATTATAAATTTTGAAACGTCAAAACTAAGATAACAACAATAATAGATAAGACTTATTTGAATTTTACATCTATAGAATCAAGTAAACGCATACCTTTCATAAAAGTAGAAAAGTATATAGACAATCAATATAGTCTAGTATGTAATGGAATTAAAATTACACCAACCGATAAGAAAATGCGAATAGTTAGTCTTTCAGCAATTAGACAATACTTAGATGTACTAGAAACTTTTCGAATAATAAAACGAACAGATAAAATATCAAACGAATATAAAATTATAAATGAGGAGTTTTTAAATTTTGATACAAAGTTTGATTCTACTCGCTTATTTGAAATTCTTTATAGAAACTTTAATAAATTATCAAAAAAAGGTAAAGAGCTTTTTTATAGCACTGTTGTTTCTTGACTTGCTATTGATTATTTAGATAATTATGATACATTAGAAATCATTTATGGTAAAGACAAAAATAAGAAAGTTACTTGTGACCAAATTTACAAAATGGCTAAAGATTGTGGTTATGATCTTATAAAAAATGATGCGGGTATTCTGGGTTATGATTTAGATGATATATATCTAACTTTAATAAATTTGTTTAAAAAACAATTTTAAAAAATATTTAAATCAAAATAATAAAAAATGCTAATCAATAAAATGATTAGCATTTTTTAATAGTAGTTAAAGTACTTTTTAATTTCCCAGTCTGTTATTTCTGAAACGTAATCTTTTCATTCTTTTTCTTTGATAGTTATGAATTTATCAATAATATCATTTCCAAAAACTTTTTTAATTAAGTCCGAGTTTCTAAAAAAATTAAGTGCTTCTTTTAAATCTGTAGGCAAATTTTCTATACTTAAATTTTTTCTTTCTTCTTCTGAAAGGCTAAACAAGTTTTTCTTGATTGATTGGTGAGTAGTTTCTTTTGTTAATATACCATCTATTCCGGCCATAAGTATTGCGCTTAAAGCTAGATAAGGATTGGAAGTTGAATCTACCGAACGCACCTCAACTCTTTTTGCTTTATCATTGGCGGCTGGTATTCTTATCATTGTTGACCTATTGGAATCACTTCATGCTATATAACATGGAGCTTCATATCCAGGAACCAATCGTTTAAATGAATTTATTGTAGAGTTTGTTAATAAAGATATATCTTTTGCATGTTTTAATACACCGTTTATAAAATGTATAGCCAACTCACTTAAACCGTTTTCCTTAGATGAATCATAAAATAAATTATTATTATTTTTGTCAGCAATGGAGCAATTTACGTGCATCCCATTACCATTCATACCTTTTAGAGGCTTAGGCATAAAACTTGCATGCATATTATATTTTTTTGCCACAGCTTTTACAAGTACTTTGAAAGTTTGTAATTTATCACATGTTTCCAAGGCATTTGAATATTCAAAATTAACTTCGTGTTGAGATCTTGAAACTTCATGGTGAGAGACTTCCATATTAAATCCTAACTTTTGTAGTTCGTACATTATTTCTCTTCTGACTAAAGAAGATGTATCAATTGAAGGCGTACCAAAATACCCGCTATCATCTGTATGTTCTAAAATTGGAGTATTATTTTCGTCAAGTTTGAATAAAAAAAACTCTGGTTCTAAACCCACATTAAAATATTCTCCTATTTTTAAATCTCTCATTTTTTGTATGCATTTTTTTAAAATACTTCTTGGATCACTTTCAAAATGTGTTTTATTTGAAGTGTAAACATCACATAATAGTCTTCCTACTTTATATTCTTTTTTAGATTCCATCTCCAAAATTAATCAAGTATTCAAATCGGGATAAAGATACATATCTGCATCATTTATTTTAGAAAATCCTGTTATCGAAGATCCATCAAATATTATTTCATTGTCTAATGCTTTATCAATTTTCTCAGCAGGTATTTCAATACTTTTAAGAAACCCCAACATATCAGTAAATTGTAATTTTATATATTTTATATTCTCTGAGATAATAATTTTTTTTAATAGTTCTTTTGTCATTTTTTTCTCCATATAAAATATTATATAGAAAAAAATAATTTATTATTTATTTGCTATAATATTAACATTCTTGGAAAAAAAACACTTTCAATTATAAATAAAACAAAAAAAGTTTTTTTAAAACTATTTTTGTTAGCTCAATTAAAAAACTTAATATATTTTATGTTTAATTCTATTTTTAAGAACTAAAACTGTTTTTTAAAAGACAATCGGTTTTATTTAGATTATATATTTTAAAATACTTTGATAAATAAAAGGTTATTTTTTAGTTTACTTTATAGAAATCATAATTTAGTCGTTAAATGATTTCAAATTAAAGAAGTATCTTTTCTTATTTAGCAGTTTTATCTAACTTTTCTTGTATGTGATAATCAATAAGGAGAAAAAACATCGCATTGATGGATATAAAAATGAATTTATTAACTTAAAAAACTTTATAGTAATTCATTATAAGTAGCCTTATACACTAGCAATTTGCATATAAAGCATCTATTTGGTAGTATAGAAATAAGGGGGTATTTATATGGACATAGCAAAAGAAGTCATAGGCTGATTAGGATTTGCTACTAGTTTCTCTATGCTATTACCTCAGGTTATTAAAGTTATAAGATCAAGAGATACAAAATCATTATCTTTAGTTATGTTTTTATTAACCTTTGTTAATGCATTACTGTGATTTACATATGGTTTAATAGAAAAAAACATGCAATTATACATAGCGAACGCCTGTGCAATGGCAGCAAGTGTCATAATTTTATTTTTTATTATTGTCAATTTGTTGAAGATCAAAAACAAATCAAAGAAAAATAAAGTTGAGAAAAAGACTGAATAAATTTTAAAATTATTAAAGGAAAATGAAGCAAGGCTGTGCTTTTTTTTTTTTTTTTTAAAAAAAAAAAAAAAACATAATTTAAAATATGCTTTATTAGTGCTATATAAAGAAGATACAAAGAATAATTTTGTAAAAAACTTCAAATAAGTTTCTAAGCAATGTTTATTCGCTAACCTCACTAACAAAGGAATTTATTTTGATGCACTTGTATCTCATTAATAGAGTGCGAATATTTGTAAATCATGATTAAATGAATAAGACTAAAAGAAGTAAAAATTGGAATTAGAAATTGTAAATTTAATATTTCTTTAAATTATTATTTGCAAAAACTAATTTTTATAATAGAAACGTCTCTCTAGACTTATTTATAATATTTTTACTTATAAATAGTTATGTTATTATCATTAATATAAGAAATTAATTGAGGAACTATAAATGAATAAATACAAAGATAAATGATTTTATTTCGAAATAATACTAGGTTCTATGATCATTTTTGGATTAGTTTATGTTTATCTTGACCATATGATTAACCAATACTGGCTACGTAATATCAAATATCCTTTTTCAGTAGTAATATTTCAGGGGCAATTTTTTAGTTTTTTCACTTATCAAAGCAACTTTATTGTTGCGGTTTTCTTGCTTCTTTCTGGAATATTTTATAAAAAGAAATTAGCATTTTGTAAAAATCAAACAGTTCTATTGTCAATTACTTCGTATATTACAGTAACATGTGTCACTTATACTTTTATACTATTCCCATCAATACTTCTTAGTAAAAAACCAATCAATCCATTAGATATGGTATGAGGAACATTCTTTCATATGATATCACCGCCTTTAATGATTTTTTATTGTGTTAAAAACATAGATTTATCTAATATTACTAAAAAACAATATTTTACAAAAAGCTTCTTTTTATATTTAATTTATCCTTGGACATATACTATTTTTTTGATAGGAAGATTAATAATGTATACTGTAGATTTTAAGTTCGTAGATGTACCAATTGAAATAATTTATCCGTACTCACCGTTCTTTGACAATAATTCTAAAAGTCTTAATGATTTTATGAGTGAAATTATTAATTTGATATTGTCTGTTATTGTTTTCTTTGTCTCTGTACATATTTTATTTATTACAGTTAATATAATATATTTCTTTAGTTTCAAAAAAATGGCAAACAAGAAAGCGTTAAAAAATACTTTAACTCAAAACGAGAACTTAAATCTAAAAAATAGGGTTGTAAATAAATCTAAAAAAGTGAATACTAAACAAAAAGAATAAGAGTCTATCTTTTACAAGAAAATAAAAATATTTTAGACTTTTAAAAACCTTTTACAACTTGTATTTCGAATAACAATATAATATATAATTTGTAAATATAGGAGAGAAAAAATGAAATATAAAAATTTTCAAGTGAGCTATAAATTATTTTTTGGTATTTTATCAGCTCTAACTTTATATAGTTATTATTTATATAATGTAATTGATGGAAGTGAAATCAAAGATACATATTATAACAACTATGAGATATACACTATAGATTACTTTACAACATTTACCTTATTATCAAATGTACTTGTTCATGTATGATTAATTTATTCAGGTATCAAACACAAAAATGAAGGTAAAACAAAATTATTAAGTTATACAACAGCTAATGCATTAGCTACTATGATAACAATTACATTCTTAGTATACAATTGTGTACTAATTCCAGTTAACGGTTTTCCGTCATCTGCATTTTCAGTATTTACTACTTTAGTAGATCATGCAATAGTACCTGTTGCATTTGTAATATACGTATTATTTTTTATGACTGGTAAGCAAAGAGTTGGCTACAATGAATTCTTCCTTAAAAAATTTTGAATTCAATTTACACTAGTTCTAGGTTATTGCATATTTGCAATGGTTCGTGGGGAATTAAGATATGCAAACGAATCGTATTATTCTTATTTAAATAGTTCAGGTAAAGTTCAAAATCATCTTTACCCATACTTTTTCTTAGATGTACACCATAATGGTCCTATGAATCTACCTGGATATGTATGATTTATGATCGCTTTTGTAGGAATAATTGGAATCATGATTGGATTTTCATATTTATACAACTTTTTAAGTAACTCATTAATCAAGAAAAATTATTACCGTAATTTTGAAACAAATTAAAAGAATTAAATAAAAGTTTTTTCCGATAAAAGAATATAATGACCTTGGGAGATGAGTTTTATGAAAAAAATTATAGAAAACTTATACTTAGGTGATATGAATAGCGCTCCAAAAGACACAGAATTAAGAATATCTTGTGCTGAAGAAATATATTTAAAAATGGCACCAGATAAAGAAAAAAATTCTTTCTATGATGAAGCAGATAAATGCATTTACTATAAATTTGAAGATTATCCAATTTTTGAAGAAATGGAAATCAATCTAGTTAAGGATGCAATCAATACTATTGAGCAAAATATAAATAACAAAAAGATTTATGTTCATTGTTTATGAGGAGTCAACAGAAGTGCTTCCATAGTATTCATGTTTTTAGTTAGAAATGGTCATATAAAAAGTTCTGATTATTATGAAGCGCAAACTAAGTTTAATCAAATATATCCTAAACATAGTCCAAACCCAGGTTGAAAAGACTTTTTGATAAAAATGTATCCGTACAAATTTTAACTATCAAATATAAAAACCCAGTTTAATCCTAATTAAACTGGGTTTTTATATTTAAATTGTATGCAATATTATTTAGTAGAATTTCATTCTTTAATCAAATCATAACCAATTTCAAGATTTTTGGCATTTTGTTCTATATTAGTTTTAAATAACTCCATAAAAATTAAGTCCACTACAACTAGTTGAGATAATTTACACGAAATTGATGTTAATTTTTGATTATCTTCGTATGTTTTAAAGTTAAGGAGATAATCAACTTTATCAACATTTTTAAAACTTAGTGAAGAAGTAATTAGTCCGCATTGAATGTTGTTTTCTTTAGACTTTTGTATTAAAAATTGAATTTCTTTAGACATTCCGCTTTTAGAAATTAGCAACACCATGCTATTTTGGTCGAGCTTCGCAAAATGTAACAATTGCTGATGATAATTCGTATTTAGGATTATATCCATACCGATTTTTTCTAAATTATTAGCTAGTTCACGGCAAGCCATGTAACTAGTTCCGACACCATACAATAAAATTTTGTTTGCTACTTTCATTTTTGCGACCAACTTATCAATCTCTTTTGAATCTAAGTCATCAAAAGTTTCATTTAATGAATATGAATGATAAAGCTTTAAGTTATTTATTATGGCGTTTGTATTTGTTTCGTCTATAAAATCATAATTTTGTTTTGCAAAGTTATGTTTATTTGATATTTCTAATTGAAAATCCTTTAATGATTGATATCCAAGCTTCTTAGACAATCTTGTGATCGTAGAAGTTGACACATTTGCTTTTTTTGCGATATCATTTATTTTTTCTGTAATAAATATTTCAGGATTTTGGTTAATATATTGAGCTAAATAAGCTTCTGAGTTACTTAATTTAACTTTTGGTATAACTAGTTCGATACTTTTCATCTTTTTCCACCTATAACTTCCATATCAATTTTTTAAAATTATTATTGATACATTATTTATAAGCCATTTATAGATAACTAATTAGGTCGTCATAAAATACTATGCTTGGATAGTAATTCTATAAAGTTGATAATGTAAACTATCATTTTGTCTACTTTATATTGTACTACCGAGATAGTGTCACTATTATAACACTATCTATGTTACTTTTACACCACTCATAAATGGCATTACTGTGAAACACGTTAAAAAACCCCTAAAAATCGTAATTTTCCAAGAACAATGTTTTTTTTCATTTTAAGGTACACTAGTTAAAAATAATTTTCAATTTTAAAATAAATTTATTTTTTCAATTTATTACCTGTTGTAGTTATTATAAAACTTTATAAACTGGTGCTAATAATGATAAAATTATACATATTTAGGAGAATTGCTATGAATAAAAAAGAAATGATGAAACAAATAAACATTTTTTTAAATAAACAGGGGTGCCAAGATATTCTTTTTTATGCACCAAAAGATGCAAGATTTTTGGTAAAAGAAAATTATAGGGTAATAAAAGATTTGTTTAAAATAAGTTTTAAAAATAAAAACATGCAAAATATAAATATATTTTTAAAATTTAATCCCAATTCATACATTTATAGAGCTAGCAATGAGGACACTATTTCTTATTTGATGGAGTTATCTGATGATGACAAGAATAATATTGATGAGATATTAAATCTTTATTCAGGTAGAGATGATAATATAGGATTTGAAAAAATGGAATTTTCATTGCAATCAAGTCCAGTAAGATTTTTAAACACTTTGAATGAGTTCGAAATTAATATTTATGTAGAAATATTAAAATATCCAAATATGATAAAACAAACTTGTAGCATAACTAAAATAATGTTTTTTGATATTTTTGGACATTTCATGCGTGATTTTCTTCCGCTGTTTGTTTAATTTCTAATAAGTACCTAAAAATGAGTTTTTACAACTCATTTTTTTATTTTTTAACATTGAAAAAAAACACTAAAAAGTTATTTTTTTCATAAATATATGAATTTTATGTTTTAATTATGTTAATAAATTACTTTAGCAAGGATTGAATTTATGAAACTGTTCAAACAAAAAAGTCTTCATAGCGATGATTACATTCTTTTAACAAAACTGTTAGGTGGAATTGAAAATATTGATAGTATTAATCGTTGCTCAACAAGAATGAGAATTGTTGTTAAGAATAACGAGGGTATAAATATCAATGATGTTGAAAATATATCATTTGTAAAAGGTGCAATTATCAAAGAAAATATAATTCAACTTATAGTTGAAGGTGATTTGAACACGATTAATAAAGAATATCTAAGAAGTTTGGGTATTTCCCTGCGAAAAGTGACAAATATTTTTGATGTTAAATTAACTACAAAGAAAAACTTTTTCAAGGCGACAATGGACGGAATTGGTGTTTTGATAACACCATTAATTCCATATTTAATAACCTTAGCAATTGTTTCGACTATTTCTAACATATTTAATGTGATAGAAATAAATGGTCAAAAGCTTTCTGGACAAGGCTCGACATTGAAAATAATTGGTGAAATGTTGGTTACTTTGCAGAATGCTTTAACATTAGCGTTTTCGATTCTAATACCATGATCAATTTTTAAAATGATGAATGGTAGTCAAGCAATTGGTATTTGCATTGGAGTTTCATTGTGTGCCAAAGACCTATATGTAAGTCAAAAGTTTATGGAATCCGATCAACCTTTATTTAGTTGAATTACCTCTAAAGGGGGAGAAGGATTGTCTTTTGGGGAGTTAGCCAGTGGTTATCCTTGAAAAATTTCTTACGAAGGTCAAATCATTCCTCTTGTAATGATTGGTTTTTTAGCAGTTTATATTGAAAGATTAGTCAAAAAAATAAAATATGGTGTGATAAAGGAACTTATAGGTATTCCGATGGTAACAATAATCTCTTTCTTTGTAGGAATATTGTTATTAGCACCAATCGGAATGATGATTACTTACGGAATGAATATCGGAGTATTATGAGGAACTACCAATAAAATAGCAAAGTATATTTTCAATCCAATATTTGGTTTACTTTTACCTTGGTTAGTTGTTACTGGATTTATTCAAATATTTGTTGTTATAAACCTTCAACAATTTGCAACTTATCAAGCTACTTCTATTATGCCAATGTTCACACAACTAAATGTTGCTGTCGCAACGAGTGTTTTTGCTTTTTCTTTACTACATAAAAGTAATAAAGAATTACAAAAAGAAGCAATTCCATCATATTTGATTGCTTATATTGGTGGAACAACCGAACCTGCTTTATTTGGTATTTCACTTAGATTTTTATTCCCTGTTATAGCAACAAGTATTGGTGCCACTGTTGGTATCTTGATAACTACAGCTTCAGGTGTAATTACCACAATGGGTGCGGCCTCTTTATTAATATTTTTATCAACAATTCCTCAAGCATTGACTGCTGCACCATCATTTGGTATTGAAACATGACCAGGAACAGGATTTTTATGGATGGCTGTAGCACTTGGAGCAACAATAATAACTACTTTTCTAGCAACTATTTTACTTTCTAGATTAAATTATTTCAAAATTTCAACAAAAAAAGTACTAGAAAGAGATTTTGCACCAATCCCTATCAAAAAACGAAATGAATCGTAAGGAGTTAATATGAAAAAAAATGATGAATTATTAAATACAAAATACAACGAAATACCAAAAGATGAATATAAAAAAGCTAATAAGCTTGTTGAAAGTGACATATATTACCGACCAACTTATCACATAGCACCACCAAACGGACTATTAAATGATCCCAATGGTTTAGTTTATAAAGATGGAGTACACCACATACATTATCAATGAACACCAATCCAGCCTTACCATGGTTTAAAACACTGACGATATTTAACTACTAAAAATTTTATAGATTTTGAAGACCATGGCGTATCAATAGTGCCAGAAGAAGAATTTGAAATGAATGGGGCATTTTCAGGAAGTGCTATCGACTTGGGAGATAAGATTAAATTATACTATACTGGAAATATTGAAGATGAATCAAATAATATTGCAAAAGAACATCAAATCTCTGCAGATTTAATCAACGGTGTTGTAACAAATAAAAAAATTGCTGTTGAATGGGATGCAACTAAATTTACACCTCATGCTAGAGACCCGAAAATATTTGAATACGAAGGACAAAAATATATGTTGTTTGGTGTTCAATCTAGTGATGACAAGGATGGTGGTTTGGCTATATACAAAATGATAAACGAAGATCAATTTGAATATAAAGCTACATTAAAATCTAATAACAATTATTATGGTTATATGTGAGAATGTCCAAATTTAGATAAAGTTGGAGATAAATACTTATTTATAATGTCATCAGAAGGTTGAATCAAAGAAGATGATAAATATGAATTGAATGGTTTCAGAAATGTTGTTTATACATTGATTGAAAAATTAGATTTTGATGATACTAAGTTAAATGAATTATTCGAACCCAGAACAATGGACTATGGACATGATTTTTATGCACCTCAAACATATTTTGAAAATAACAAGTTGTTAGTGATTGGTTGAATGGGAGCTGTTGGTGTTCAATACCCAACAGATCAATATTCTTGACATTCTATGTTAACAATACCAAGAGAACTATCGGTTGAAGGTGATAATCTTATACAAAAACCATATATTGGATTTACAATGAATGCATTATCAGAAACTGAAACAATCTTTGATGATAATTTAGAAGTGAACAAAAGCATCCACCTTAAATTTGAACTTGATGACATTTTGGAAATTAAAATTTCAAACGACCAAGGTGAAAATGTTGTTATAAGTTTTTCAGAAAAAGAAATTATGCTTGACCGAGATTGTGGTTCAGAAATTGTAGATTGAGATTACGAAAATCCTCGATTTGCTAAAAGAAAATTAAAAGAACAAATTGTAGAAATATTTATTGATTCTTCTTCAATAGAACTATTTGCAGATAATTATCAAACAATATTTACTTCAAGATTTTTTGTAAAGAACTTTAATAGAATTGAACTTTCTAAAAAAACTAATATGCAAGTATCAAAAATTAAATCAATCAAAGTGATAAATTAAAAAAATATTCACTTAGTTTAATAAGTGAATATTTTTATGCTCAGAAATTTTTTAAAAAGATTTTTTACCTTAGTAATTTATTTACATATGGAATTTAGGTAATTAAAAATAACACTATGATATATAGTGTTTTTCATTTATAATATAAGGGATAAAAAGTATAAATTAATATATTTAAAGATAAATTAATAATATTATAAAGTCAATTTAAAAAATATGTTAAATTTTTATTTTAGAAGAGTATCAAGGAGGAAAAAACTGTGCTGAATAAAAATGAAAAGAAGGTTTGAAATATATCGTTTTGATTACTATTGAAATTTTCTTTTAAATCTGTAGTTTTAGAAAAATCATTTGTAATATTAAATTTAGTAGTTTCAATATTCTCAATAGGGTTTTCTTTTTACACATCATTTTTGAAATCTGGAAAAGAAATAGTTATTGCTTTTGATTACTACACATTAATTTTCATATCAAGTCTACTTTTTATAATAATACTAAGGGGACTACAGTTTTTCTTTAATAGGAAAGTTGAAGATAAAACAATGTATATTGTTATATCAAATCAAGTGTCAAGAAAAAAATTCTTTATAGCTCAATGATCATTGATAGTTATAGTTTCATGAGCAAATGTATTATTTGGTTATTTTATTATAAATTTTAATTATTTAATTATGAATCAATTTGAGGTTAATAATGTTTTATTTAGAAAAACAACAGTTTTCCTACTTTATACATTTGTGGTTAGTGTTTGCTTAATCAATTTCATTTTATTTTTGTTATTATTAACAACACCTCAAATAACAATGATTGCTTCAACATTATTATTATCATTCTCATTTATAGCAAATCTACCTTTAAAATTTTTAAAAACTAAAGAAGAAAATGAATTATTAGTTTTTAACATGAAGAATACAAATAGATCACAACAGTTAACG
The DNA here is from genome assembly GCF_000500935.1 of Spiroplasma apis B31. NCBI lineage: Bacteria > Bacillati > Mycoplasmatota > Mollicutes > Entomoplasmatales > Spiroplasmataceae > Spiroplasma > Spiroplasma apis. Next base: position 792,901 of record NC_022998.1, on the reverse strand, counting down.
GTTTCTTCTTTATATGAAACATTCAATTTGCAAAAATATATTAACTCAGGAGATATTAAATACAATTATTTGGCAAAATCTCTTAATGATTTTATACTTGAAAATAAGTTTGAAAAAGGAACATTTTCAAGTAAAGATACTATTGAAAAAAGACTAAATAATTATTGAAAAGAGTTAGGTCTTGTAGATGAAAAAACAAGAGAATTCAAAAAATTAAATGCAACTTTAATGAATTCTCCAAATGAACTTAAAGGTTGGGATTTTAACGATCCAATCGAAATAGATATGAAAATGAAGAATTTATTTATTAACGATTATCAATTAGAGAACGTTATTTTAAATGAAACAGATCAAAATAAAAAAAATGTTTTAAAAGATTTTTATGATTTTTCAAAATCAATACAAGCAATTTTACCAGATCTACAAAAACAAAAAGCTGAATTATTTAATGACTTTATTTATGTTGATGAAGCTAATAGTTTTATGGAAAATAAAAACAAAAATAAAAAACTTGATAAAGTTACATTCACAACTTCATATTTAAAATCTATTTATAAATATTACTTTACAAGTGCGGCTTCTCCAACTGATTTAACAGTTTCATCAAGTACTGAAGTAGCAAGTTTTATGGAAAATAATATGTATTTCCCACTTATGTTAGCTGCAAATATAGTAGAAAAATACTTGGTTGATTATGCAACTATCTACCAAATAGCAACAGAAAACCCTGTAATTCAAGAGCAAGGTCAATGAAAAACTTATAAATCTGGAAGAGATGCGCTTGAAATATTCTCTTATGTAAGTCCATTTTTTGGAACTTGAAGTACATATACTTATTTTTCTGGATACTCATTTAAGGACTTTTGATTTAGTCCATACAGTAGTTCAAAAATAATTTTAGACAATCAAGACAACTTATTTTTACCTTATGTTCAATATACCTTTAATTTAAATGATGACGGTGCTATAAAAAAAGAAACTTATAATGATTTCTTGAATCCTATTATATTTATAGGTGTTCAATTAGGTATTGCTGCAACATTAATGTTTATTACTGGTTTGAAATTTACAAGAAGGGACTTGAGATAATATGGAAGACTTAATCATACATTTTGATGAATACGTAAAAAAATTTAGAAACCACAAAATAGGTCCATTAAGTTTCGGTATAAAAAAAGGTCAATTTACAGCTATTTTAGGATCATCTGGAAGTGGTAAATCGGTTATCATCAACACCATAATTGGAGCTATTAAAACATTTCATGGAAAAGTAACGGTTAATGGATTTTCAAAAAAAAGCGGTAAACACTTTTACGGAAATAAAGATATTAGTCTTTATACTCAACTTGATTTCTCACTTTTCGAAATGTCAGCAATTCCATACTTAAAACAAATGTGTTTAATAATGGGAATTCCTAAGAAAGAAATCAAAGCTAAAATTGATTACTGATTGAAGTATTTTGATTTATGAAAAGATAAAACAAAAAAACTTAAAGAATACTCTTGAGGGATGCAAAATAGATTAAGTTTGATTCTTTGTTTGATAAAAGAAGCTGATGTTTTAGTTTTAGATGAACCAGCAGCCAATCTAGACTCGTTTTGAAGAAATAAAGTAAGAAATTTATTAATAGATTACAAAAACGCTGGCAAGACTGTCATTATGACTTCACACAACATTGATGAAGTAAATGACCTAATTGATTATTATATAGTTGTTGAAGCAGGAAAATTACTTTTTACGGGATCAAAACTACAACTTGATATGTATTCTAAATATAAAGTTTTCTTCTCTGATGAAATTAATTTACCTAAATTGAAAGCATTCTTAAAAGAAAAAGGGTTAAAAACATTTAAATATGATGAGTTTGAAAACTCTCTTGTTATTGCTACAAATACTTCAAAAGAAATCAATTGAGTATTTTTATACTCACTTAAAGAAACTGCACCAATCTTAAACTTGGTAAAGTTACCAGTTAATATTGAATCAATTTATAAAGCATTAGAAGCAAATGCAAAAAATAACGACATAATAAAAAATTTAGTATAAAATAAATAAAAATGAAATGAAATGAAGGATGGAATTTATATGTATTATGTATTGGGATCAAGTTCATTGTTCTTTATAACAGATGCAAATGGTTGTTTTTATTATGTATTTAATGATTTTAATCAAGCTAAAAACTTTTGTGATTCATTAAATGCACATACTAATAATTTTTATCAAACATTAATGAAAAACGATTATTATTTAAAAAGTTTATTTTATTCTACGCAAATAAACAATGTTTATCAAAATGTGGGATTAGTTAATAGTAATTTTTCTAATCAATCATATTATGATATAAATAATGGTTTATCATTCAATAATAATCACTCAACAAACTCTAGTTACTCGCCTAGAAATGATTTTTTTGGAGCTCAATTAGCTTCTCATAATCAAGGTTCTGCTACTTTCATAGCAAATCAAGATTATATGAATAAAAATAATCAACCATTTCCAAATAGTATAAATCAAAACTATAATACAGTAGCAAATGATTATTCAAATAAAACAAATTCATTTTTATCAGAAAATAAAGATAATAGCTTTATTAATCCATTAGAAAGTATATTTGTTAAAAATAAACACGTTGTTAAATCAAAAAATGAAGATTATCTGTCATCTACTATCGAAACTGCTAATAAGATTTTAGAAAACTCTAAAATTGATGTTGTTGACTTTGACGATGTATCAAGTGCAGATTTTGACACATTAACTGTAGATAACTTTGATAATGTCTCAAACGAAAATGAAGAGACAACTTTAAATGAGACAACAAACAATGATACTATTTTATCAAACGAAGCAAATGATAGTAATTTTAATGAAGAAACTAATGATAATAACAAAGAAGTTGAAGTAGTGGAAAACAAAGTTGAAAGAAATGAAGATGACGATTCTAAAGAATCTGAATACGACTTCTCAAATTGAAACTACAAAACTATAAAATTCGATGAGTTTATAAATAAAATCAATTAGTTTGATAAAAAAACCAAAGAAAGTTGGCTTAAACATGTTTAAAAAATTTTGGATATATCTATTATCTTTCATTTTATTATCTCCAATTATTATTTTTATAACGAAGCTAAATTCAAATAAAGAAGATGAAGTGGTTACCAAAAACTTTGCAGAAGGACAAGAAGGTTCTTCGAATGTTAATGACTTCATGTGGGGCGGAAAAAGTCTACAATATTTTATTTATAAGCACTCAAATATTAAAGAAAATGAAGATGCAAATAAATTATTAAGAGAGTTTAAAAGCAGATTATTCGATATTTACAAAAATAATGAAGATGATTATTTTTATATGTCTTTAATATCAAGTGTAATTAATATATCAGCTTATGGTATGTCATCTTACCAAGAATTTTTTGCTGAGGCTTATTCTAAATGAACAACTACTGAGGATACTGCAAAAAATAAGTCATGAGAAATATTGAATGAATATTTTTTAAAAATTTATAATAATATTAAAAATGAGTATTCTGGTGTAATAAATGATACTAATTGAAATAATATAAAAGCATTAATTGATCAAAGTACAATTAGTTCTAATATTTCATATGACACAAAAAAAACTAAGAGTGAAAATGATTTATCATATAAGGATTTGCTTTATAAAAGTGAAAATTTTGGTTTAAGAAGTATTGGTGAAAATGATTCAATCAAATATTGTCAAAATGCATTATTAGCAAGTGCTCAATATTATATTGGTAATGGTTCTAATGATACCAACTATGGTGCCACTTCATCTTATCTTATTGATAATGAAGTTAAAAAGTTTTTTGGCATTTTTTCCTATAATTCACTAGGTACAATTATGAATGACTCTTTCACAAAAGCTAGCGATAAATCTATCCAAGAATTTAAAACTTTTAAAAAAGAAAATGTCATGTTTGAAAGTTTCGATAAAATGAATGATTATTATTTAAAAGTTACAAATAACGATAGTTATTCAAATAACAAATACAAATTAAATCCAGGCGCTAATATAGCATTAAGTGATTCAATCGAAAGATTAGGTAAATTTTATAACTGAAGCACTGAAAAAGTAGATGAACTCAAATCTCAAACATTGGATTTATTCAATATATCAATAAAATTGAGTAAGTACGGTGATGAATATTATTTATTATATTATTTATGAGGTTTTATAATTTCACGAGATTTTCCTTTAAAAGATGCTGGAGAATCAACAATGGCCTACACCTTAACTAAGTTTGTAGTTAATAAAAGTAATAGAAGTTTAGCAGTTTCGTCATCCAGTGCTTTTTTGATTTTTTCTAGTAAATCAATGAATATGTATGAGTCATCAAGCTTGAATGATCAATACCAAAAAGGTTGATGAAGTAGTCCGAACATTTTTTGTACATTAAATCACGAAATGGGTCATGTAATGGACGGTTATTTAGGATCTCTAAAAGTTTATTCCGAAATGAATAAAAGAAATTTTTCTGATTATATAAAGCAAAATCCAAACAATGTAACTTATAAAGGGAGAATTTTAGGATATGAAGGGGACCAAACATACAATAAATCAAACTTATTTATGATTATTGGTATCACTGTTGGTTGTGTTGTTGGGTCTTTATTAATCGCTCAATTGATAAGAACATTGGTTAGCAAAAAACCTAAAAGTGAATAATAATTAATCTTACTTATGTAAGATTTTTTTATATGTAGGTAAAATTTTTTTATTTATCTAAATTTGTTTTGAATTTCTATATTATTGGATATTTTAGTTTATTATAAATTTAACTTGTACTTCAAAAAAAGTTTAGAAAAGAGAGAACTTCGTGAAAAAACTATTAGGGATAATTGGAACGTTTACCTTATTGTCATCAGCTTCAACAAGTGTTGTTAGTTGTGGACCTAAGATATCAAGAACCACAATTAAAGATGAAAATGTACTTGAACATAGTGAATCTTTATCTGTTGTTCTTTCCCAAGTTACAAAAGGATTATTTTTTAATCAAAATAGTATCAAAAATAACGAACATATCAGTACTAATTATATTTTGAATAACTTCGTAAAAGACAAAGCTCTCAATGATCTAGGTATTGATAAATTACCTAGTGAGTTATCTGGTGATACTAAATACAATGAAGTTTACGAAGAGTTTTTCGATAACTCTTTGTTTTCTGAGCAGATAAAATTATCTGATAATATTTATCAAGGAACCGTATTGTCACCATCAAACAGTACATTAAGTTCAATAAATGAATACTCTAGTTTAATACCTATGATTTTGAATGGATTGATAGACCCATCAATGTTAGCCAGTCTCGGAAGTATGGTTGGTGGGTTTCTAAAACCAGATTTATTAGCTTCGGTTGCTAATTATGTAAGCAATGAGAACTTGATGCTTTTAGAAAAGGCTTTTAGTCCAGATATTTATAAAGACATGAGTTACCAACAGGCAATGGATTCTAGTGCTATTGGACTCGCTAATGCGATTGAAACATTACTGAATGTCAACTCAAATAAAATATTTAGTTATGATAATTCTGATGACGTTGCTAAAAACTTTTTACCAGCAATTGATCAGTTAGGAGATAATTTGATCTCTTTAATCAAAGGTGAAAAAAAGTTAGCATTTGATATTGAGAAGAATATGAGTACAATTGCTGAGATTTTAAGGTTTGTAAGAACTTTGCTCCTTGCAATCGATTCATTTACTTCCGATGAACTAACAAAATCACCATTAAGTCTCGATTATGTTTTGGATAAAAGAAAAAGTAAAGTTACAACAAATAAAATAAATATTAATAAACTTGTGACATTACTTAAAAAAATGACTGAAGATGAAAATGGAGTGATTTTAAAAAATATTATAAATATTTTATTAGGAACTGGAAATATAGTTGATGGTAATGATGCAAATAGCAATGTTAATAAAGATGAAAACGGTGCTATGAGTTATTTAGGGGACAGCAACGGTGGTTATGTCAAAGTCTTAACAAAGATATTAAGCAAATTAATAAATAAGGATTATTTAGAGATAGATATAAAAACAGTAAATTTAAAAATAAATGTTGATTATTTATTGAGATGCTTTATTGATACAGGTTTAGGCGATAAGAAAAATCTCGTCTCTAATTTATTAAGGTCAGGTCTTATTACTCCTGGATTAATATTACAGGCAGGGGATAGTTTACCAGATATGTTCAAAAATATAATCAAGTCTTTTGATGATAAAGAGTGAAACAAATTCAAGGAAGACTGAATAGCTTATATATGGAATAACGATAACCAAACTTTAAACTTCTCTATAAAGAAATTATTAAACCAACCTTTAAAAAGTATTATGGAAAGTTCTTTATTTAGTTCAAACCCTTCGAAAACTTTCAATAAAGAAAAAAATAACTCAATGGATTTTCTAATGCAAAAAAGTATTTCTGAAATTGCAAATGACTTATATGAATCTGTAAAATCTTCTAATGCAACTTTGAATTTCGATGATGTTGCGTTATTGTTCAAAAGTTTATACGAAGGTAATACTTTGCAAAATGCATTGAAAGATCCAAAAAACATTTTTAATATTTTAGGACTAGATTCATCAAGTAAAAAGTTTAAAGAAGGGTCTCCGCTTTATTATTTAGCGTTAATTTTAAAAGAAAACATTGATTGAATAAAGAACGCTTTAACTAAAGTTCTATCTTACATAAAAACTTATTTACAAGAACTTGAAGAGTACAATAAAATAATAACCGAAGAATTCAATAACTTGAAAATCTCGAAATCTAAAATACAAAAGAATAAATTTACATACAAAGTATCAAATGGCAAAATTGTTAATAAGTATGAAATTCAAATAACTCAAAAAAACGGTTTATATTTAATTTCAGAAATAACTCTTTTTGACTAACAAGTCCTTAGACAATAAAATTGTGCTTGCTAGATATTAGCAAGATTTTTGTAATTATGAACCATAATACTATTAATTTTATTTTGTCGCTTTTATCCACCATTACTTCCTAATAAATTGTAATATCTCGTCTTTAGTTTTATATATGGTTATTTCATTCGACTATCAAAATGTTCAAGCATTTATACTTGTGCTTCAATTTTTTGTTTTTTTCATTTATGAACACTTTTTATAGATAGATATTTTCTTTGAAACAATTTATAATCTTTTTATTATTAAGGAGTAAGTATGTCGAGGTTATCTAAAACACTTGTGAATATCGGAGCAATATTTCTGTTGAGCTGTTTGCCATTAGTTATGACTTTTTCAATATTATTGATAAGTTCAACATCTTTTATTGAAAGTGGTTATGACCAATTACATAAATTTGGTCAGTTTCTAAGAGAACTAACAGGTGAAGTTTTAAGTTCCATAAAAACGTTAGGATCTTTATTGTTTGTTTTATGTTTAATCATACTTAGTTTTATAATAATTTTCTTAGTTTTTGTAAATTCACAAAAAGCCCTTACGCAAAGAGTTGGATATCTTTTGGGAATTATTGGATCAGCGATCTTGTTTTTAGTATCTCTATCGATATTTTCAGCTACGGCAACAAGTGCATCTGATGGCTCTAAAATTTTATTATCAGGTTTGGGTTTAATATTTTTTGGAATAGCAGGATTGATTATCTTAGTCGGTTCAATTTTAGGAATGATTTGTGCAAAAACCAATAAATAATAATTTTAAAAGGAGAACTATGAATAACCCATTTGTTAAATTTTATAAAAACTCCTCTAAACTACCATTATCATTAGCTGGTACAGCACTTGGAACAGCCACTATGGGTAATGCTTGAGGATTATTTAATAATCCTATAGGTTTTGCATTTGATGGAAGTTTTGTGAAATATATTACTATATCAATTTCTCTTTTGTTGATAATATTAATGTTAATTAGATACATAATACACCCAGTTGATTTAATAAACGATTTTAAAAGTCCAGTGTCTAGTAATTTTATTCCTACGATCTTTATGGCTCTATTTGTGATATCTGGTTTTTTTGGTGTAGTTAATTGTAATTGAATACAAATAGTTATTTGACTAGTTTGTGTTTTTTTACATTTAATTTACATAGTTTCTTTTTTGATCTACCACCTAGTACGTTTTAAGTTTAATAACTATATGGCTTCATGATTTATACCACCGATTGGAATTGTAGTTGCTTGTGTTATGTCAAATAATCTGGGAAGTTTTTTAGGTGGTGATTTTGCTGCGGTTATCAATTTAATATCAAAGTCTTGTTGATATATCGGTCTTGCTTTTTATGTGATTATGTTACCACCAATGATGTATAAATATTTGTTTACAAATCATTTGAAAGAAAAGAAATTACAAACCTTTGGTGTTATGGCAGCGCCACCAAATCTTTTATTAGCAGGTTATTTAACCACCTTTAGTAATCAAGATATTAATAACCATAAATATTTTTTTGTATATATATTATGTGCATTGGCTATTTTGTTTACGTTAATTGTTTACTTATCTTTATTTAAAGTCTCAAGAGAAAAATTCTCTCCTTTGTTAGGATGCTATACATTTCCATTAGCTATCGGAATGATATCTATGATAAAAATGAGTGAGTTTTTATTCATGAGTTTAGGGGCTGATAACATTTATGTGATTAGTTTTAAAATATGAGCCTTAATTGAAACTATCATAGGAACAATAGTAATTGTATTATTCAACTTTGCAATATTTACATATAGTTATGTAGTTCTTTTTGTTGGAGAGTCTCAAAAAAATAAAACGAATAAATTCATAAAGTATATAATGAACTATTAAGTTGCTAAAAAATATTCTTTTTCAAAATAATTTTTGAAAAGAATTAACAAATTTTAAAAAATATTTCCATAAACTTGCTATTTTCTTTTCAAAATGTAATCTTTTTATAAGCATATGTAAACATATGCGATATTTAAAAGGAGAAAAAATGAAAAAATTACTTGGATTATTAGGAGCTATGGGAATGGTAGCCTCTACTGGAGCAACAGCTGTTGCTTGTAGCAAAAAAGAAGACACTTTAGGAAAAGTTGAAGTTGACAAAAAAATTATCGAAAAAGTTGAAGATAAAATTACTATTAAAGTAACTTTAAATGAAGAGAAAAAAGATACTGTTAAATTAGTAGCTAAATCAAAAGCTGCTTCTAGTATTTTAAAATTTGGAGAAGCAAAAGTTAACGAAAAAAATAAAAAAGAATACACTATTGAAGTATCTTTAATTGCTAATGAATTACCAAAAGCAGACGTTAAAGAAGAAGTTAATGTTTCACTTGGTGATAAAATGGTCGGTTCAAAAATAGAAATTACTATTAAAAAAGCAGCCGATGTTGCTTTATCTGGTAAAGTGTCAGCAGATAAAAATACAATTGATACAAAAGATACTAAAATAATTTTGACAATTGAATTAAATAAAGAAGTGGATGTTAAAACAATTATTGCATCTTCTGATGCAAAAACATCACTTCTAAAATTTGGTAGTGCGGTACAAGATGGAACCACTAAAACAAAATATACTATAGAAGTTAGTCTTAAAGGTGCTGATCTTCCAGCAACTATGACTAAAGAAAAATTAACTGTTAAAGTTGGTGAAACAACCATCGATAAAGCAGTTGAAATTACTATTAATGCTAAAACAGTTTAATTATTAAATATTTTTGAAAATTTTGGGTAAAACCAAAATTTTTTTTATTTTCAAAAATATAAATTTTTTATAATACAAAAAGATTTTTACATTTTAAATCTTTTATTAGTTGTATTTTTTATGTTGTAAAATTAAAAAGCAATTAGAAAGGTAAAAAATACATGAAAGCAAAACTTAAAGAGTTTTTCTCAATAAAATCAAAATTAAAACTGATAATATTTTCAGTTATATCTTCATTAGTATTCTTATTAAGCATCTTGATGACTGTTCCAGGTGTTGGATTAGAAGCTAAAAGATTTATAGACAGTATTGAAAAACAAATCAAGGAGGTTATGCCACAAGGAGTTTATGTAATTGAAGCTAGTGACCCGACATACGAAGCAGTCATGAACTCTGTTATAAAAAGTGCATACTCAAGCGATGCTGTTTCAACACTAAATTCTTATCAAGAAACAAATTATCAACAAAAAAAAGAAGCTTACATCAAGTTTTCAGATGATTGATTCAATAAAAGATGATCAAGTGTCATTGAAAAAAAACAAGATGTTGATCTTTACGATTTAGGAATGGACCTTGTTCAATTCGATCAAGCTGTTTCAACAGAATTCCTGAGCTATGGTTACGTTCACAGTGGTATCCAATGATTTTTCCAAAATGGAGGGATCAAAGATATCTTCTCTAAAGAAAGATTTGATGACTTAAAAAGAAATCAAACAAGTATAGACCAAGAAACTTATAATTCATATATGGACAACACTCCTCCAGGAACAGAGGGAATAACAATTAATCAATCAATAGGAACTTTATTAGTTAATAACAAAGTATGGTTCTTAAATCTACAAATTGAAAACATAAAATACGGTTTTAGTATATTTGGACATAGTATTTTCAAAAACAAAGAACTTAACGAATCAAATATGCCTAAAAAATTTGTTACTAAAGATGAATTATATACACCATTTTTCACTAATAATTTAGAAGTATTGAGATCTGGAATTATAATGTTCTTTATTTACATAATATTTATATTACCAACCTCTGCTTATGCAATTACAATGCTAGCAATCAACTTAAAGAAAGGAAGTAAATAATGAAAAAATTATTAGGGTTTTTAAGCTCAGTATCTTTAACAGTGAGTACAGCCTCATCAGTTATAGCCTGTACTCCAATTCAAGCAAACGTTAGCTTTGAAAAAGATTACACAATTGGAAAAAATTTAGACAAGAGTAATGCCAAAGATACTAGTAGTGATCCAGAAAAACATTTTGGATTCTCAAACTTCTTTACTCTTGGAGATAGTCTAAGTGACAACTACGGACTTACAACAATTATCAAAGATGAACTTGGAGCAAATGCAAAAATGACTGGGGAATATAAAGAAGGTTTTAGTAATGGACCAACAGCCGCTAGATTAGTTAATTCGGCTCTAGGATTTAGTTCTGAAGAATTTGTTACATCAAATATTATTCATAAAGCAGATGTAACTAACGAAAAATATAAAGATACAAAAGTTTGAGGTAAAAACTACTCAATTGGTGGTGCAACAGCTTTTGTAAGTGATGGTGTTGCTGGAAAATTACTGATGGGAAACACAGGGATATATAAACAAGCACAAGCACTTGTTCAACAACAAGTTATCAATGATAAAGATTTATTTTTTATTGAAATCGGTGGAAATGATTTATTTGAAATGTTAGGAAATATTAATGACTATAATCATCAAGTTTCTGTTATGAACCAAGCGTTAGAAAACATCAAAAATGCTTTTTACACTTTATTAAATAATGGTGCTCGTAGAATAGTTTTTGCAGCTCCCCCAAAAATGACAATAATACCTAGATTCAATAAGGAAAATGATGAAGTCAAAAAAAATATTGAAAGAGTTAATAAAGAGTTTGATGTAAAGATTTCTAAAATTGTTAAAAAGATAAACGAAAGTTTTGGGGATGTTATTTTAGAATATAACTTATACTTAGAACTAGAAAATATACTTAATGGTTTCAAAAAAGAAATCGGAAATGGTGCAAACACAACAGATGCGTTATGTAAATCAAACGCTTTCAACCTTGGTGACATGGACTTTAGTAATATAGAACTAAATGCACAAATCAAAGATGAAAATAATAAAGGTAAGGAAGATAACTTCTTCTTTATAGATGAAGTGCACCCTACAAAAAAAGGACATGAATATGTTTCAAAAATATTAATCGATATAGTTAAAGAAAAATGAAAATCTAATTAAAGGAGTAAAGTATGAAAAAATTATTAGGACTATTAGGTGCTCTTGGTTTAACTGTTTCTGCAGGCGCAACTGTTGTTGCTTGTCAAGCAGAAAGTGAACAGATAAACTTTGACAATAAAAGTCAACAAGATTCAATATCAAAAATCATGTCTTCTTACTCAAAGGGTTTATTTTTAAACCAAAATGAGTTAGGGAAAAATAAGTATCACTTTAGTTCAGAATATCTAATGGCTAAAAAAATAAAAAACTCATATTTGAGTGATTTAGGATTAAAAGATTTTAATGAAAATGAAGGTGTTATGGACACAACTAGATATAGTGAAATTTATAATAAATATCTAGATAGCAATTTACTATCTGATGATCTAAAATTATCTGATGATATTTATCAAGGAGAAGTTTTATCACCAGAAAGTTCTATTGTTTCAACTCTATCATCAATTACTGGAATGGTGCCAACAATATTAAACCTTCTAAGTGATCCTAGTAAGGTTGGACAACTTTTATTAGGTTTTGCAGGTAATGTTGATAAAATATCATCAATTATTTCTCCAAGTGTTTTAAAAACATTGGCTAATGTTTTAAACGATGAAACATTAGAAACATTAGAAAACGCTTTTAGTAATGATATTTATAAAGATATGAGTTACCAAGAAGCTTTAAATTCAAGTGTTATTGGTTTGTCTAATGCCGTAAATAAATTGATAAACGGAAAAAATGTAAAAAAACTAGCTTACAAATCTAATGAAGATATTAAAACCAATTTTAAGGAAGCAACAAATGTTATTGCTACAAACGTTTTAGGATTATTCTCTGGTGAAAAAAGTTTTAAATTTGATATTTTAGAAAATATCGACTCTATAGCTGAGGTAATTAGATTCGTAAGAACTATGGTTTTGTATATTGACTCATTTAAAGATGAACTTGTAAAAGAGAGTCCACTAACTATTAATGATGTTGACGAAAAAAGAACACAAAAGATCGACATAAAGAAAAACTCTTTTGATGTTAAAAAAATATTAGAGATTTTAGAAAAAATGGTCAACGATGAAAAAGGTGTCGTCTTTAAAAACTTAGTAAACATTTTCTTAAGTACTAATGAAAAGATTGAGTTTAATAAACCTTATAAGTCAACTGCATCTGATGGATATATGTCTATCATAACTGCTGTTGTTGAAAAACTAGCTGGTGGGGAAAGCCTAAAAGTTGGAACTTTTGAAATTTATGTTAGTAGTTTTGTAAGAATGTTGTTTAATTATGGTCTAGGAGAGAAAAATACTGTTGGGAGTTTAATGCCGATATTTGAGGGTTTTATTGACAAACTACCTGAAATGTTAAAAAAAATACTAAAACCAATTAAGGATAACGGTGATTGAAAAAACTTTAGCGAAGATTGATTAGGTTACTTATGAAATAACGATAATTCAAAATTAAATTTATCTATTAAAGGATTACTAAATAACCCAATTAAAAATATTTTAAGTGGTGGTTTACTAGGGATTGGTGGAAATACTGAGAAGCCAAAAAAATTCAACCAACAAATGAGTACATTTAGTCTTATTTTTGGAGAAAAAAGTTTAGCAGATATTATTAAGGATCTTAATAGTTCTTTGCAAGTTACGAACTCAGATAGTTTTACAATAAATTTTGACACATTCAAAGATTTGATTGTAAAAATGAGAAAAGACGACACCTTAGTAAGAGCACTTAGGGATGTAGAAAACATGTTCTTTATCCTAGGTTTAGAAAAAACTAGTGATGGTAAGGCTAAAATCAAAGCTGATTCTGTTTTAGAACAACTATTTAAAATCGTGAAAGAAGTAAAACCAGTTGTAGAACCTTTAATAAAAGTTATCGACGGTTATTTAAAATCATACAACAAGAGTATGGATGAAATTACAAACGAAGCGTTTGAAGTATTCAAAAAACTAACAGTGACTACTGAGATTAAAGATATAAACGATTTTATATACACTGTTTCAGATGGAAAAATAACTAACAAATTTGAAATTAAACTAAAAGTGGTTAATAAAAAATTAAAAGTATCAGAAATAAATCTAATAAAATAAATCTTAAACCCACAAAATGTGGGTTTTTTAAATAAAAAAATAAATTTTATGCTATTTTTTAAAAATCCCTTTAAAATAAATATCTAAGGTATTGATTACATTAGGAATTATAAATTATTTTAATAGGGGTGATTCGTTTGAATAAAAAAATAAATACTAAAAATATGGTTATGATTGCATTTTTAACAAGTCTTATGGTTGTTTTAGGAATGCTATCTAGTTACTTTACAAAACAAACAGGTAAAGGTATCCTTCAGTTATCAGAAGTTATTTCTTTATCATTAGTTAACACAGTTCCTTTTTTTATATTAGTATTTGCCTCCGTTTGTTCGGGAATATTAATTGATTTAGCTAGTGGAGGTATAATATATATACCAATCACGATAGTGGTTAAGTTACTTATTTTTCTAATAGTCTTTTTACTTAAAAAAAAAATAACTATGTACATTGTGGTTTACATAGCTTACCTACCAGTGTTCATTTATGTACCTTATGCATGAATTACATATGATGGTAGTAGAGCAATTCAATCACTAATAAATGAATGTATACAATATACTGGTACAACAGTGTTTGCATGTGTGTTTTTAAGAGTGTTCAAAAATAAGCGTATATATCAGTATTAAATTTATATTGTTTTCGATAAATCACTTGTTTATTTTTTACAAGTGATTTATTTTATATTAAAATGATGAGATTAATTATAAAATAAAAATAGTTTCTTTTAATGAAAAAGAAAGTTAATAGTGGAGTAAAACTATGGGTTATAAAGAAAAAATGCTAGTAATAATAATAATTATATGAATATTTGCTTTATTAATTACAGGTTCCTTGGCGATAATATATAAGGTAAGACATAAAAATTATTTGTCTTTAAATAAAGAATACACTCAAATATTAAAGAATGTTGATCCAGATTTTACTTTAAAAACATATGATGTAAAATATGAAATGCCAAAAGATGAAGAGTGTTACTATTTTGCTTCAAATATACCCTTATATGTTTATCCAATAATTAAGAAACAAAAGAAAAAGTCTATCAATGATGCAAATCCTAAATTTGAATTTTATCGCTCCTTAAAAAATAATTTTTCTTTAATATATATAAAACATAAGAAAAGTTGTCTAGTAACTAGTATTTTTGTCACTAATAATCGCGTGTTGTTTGAAACACCAAATGAATTTATACAGTTCCCTATAACAAAGATAAAAAATATTTATGGGGCAACTTATAATATTGATAAGACTTGATATAATGGAATTGAAATTGTTCTAGAGAAAGTTAGATATCGTATTAATATTTCGGATATCGAGTTACTTACAACATTCAAAAAAATTATAGAGGGAGGTAATAATTAAATGATAATATCAAAAACCAAAATAATTACTGGGTTAATTATGATTTTAATTTGTACATTAGTTTACTTATCAATGTTAACAATCACTATTATTAGATTAAGGAAATTGCAAAAACTAGATAAAGATCGTGTATATATAAGAAAACCAGTTTATCATCTGTTTTATTGAACAATTTGCTTTATTGTACCTTTCTTTTTATCAGTTAATATAACTTTAGGAACAATGTCCTTGGTTCTTGGGGAAAATGATAAGCACCATCTTGGTTTGGTTTTTAATATCTTATACTTATTTTATATTTTGATTATTTTGTTAATAATATTAACTGGTCAAAAAATAATTAATTCTATGTATATTGCAGAATATCAAGGCAATTATTTTTTTATAAATAATTTAATTTCTAAGGAATCTATAATATCGATTCAACCAACATTAAGAAGAAAATCACTTATAATTACATTCAAAAATGAAGAGGAAAACATTGAAACAATGACTATCAAATATCATTGAGAATTATATGATTGATTTAAGGTAAACTAAACTTATTAAAATAATATACAATTTTTCTTACTCTTTAAATTATAATTATAATAATATTAAAGAAAGGTCGGAAGTCGAAATGATGAAAACATTTTTAAATAAAGAGGAAAAAAAGTTATTTTCAAAAAAGAATATTAAAAAAATTAAAAAAGAAGACTTTTTTTCATACTTAGAAATGCAAGAAACTTTCCTGAAATCCCTTAAAGAAAGTTATTACGGTGATAACGTTGATAATGAAGTAACCGAAAAACAAATAGAAAAGCAAGAAAAATATGTAGCAGATTTGAATAAATACTACTACGAAGTAGTATTAATTAGTGAAAAGTCAACTAAAGATCCTTTCCAAAACTTGGATAAGGAATTTAAAAATTTAATTAAACCCTTTGAAAAAATACAAAAGGATTAATTATAGATCAGGAATAATATATGATAAAACAAGCTAAATTTATAAAATCAGCAGCTCAAAAAAGTGGATGAATACAAGACAATGTTAATGAAGTTTGTTTCATCGGAAGAAGTAACGTTGGAAAATCAACATTTATAAATGCCTTAACTAATCAAAATAAGTTAGCGAAAACCTCTTCAACTCCTGGAAAAACTAGATTATTGAATTTTTTTGACATAAATAATGGTGAGTTTAGAATTGTCGATGCACCTGGTTATGGTTTTGCGAGAGTTAATCATGAACAAAAACTTGAGTTTGCAAAAATGATGGATGAATACTTAACATCTAGAAATAATTTGAAATTTGTATGTCAGCTGGTTGACCTAAGACATAAACCAACAAACGATGATGTAGAAATGTACAATTTTTTTAAACACCATAATATACCTGTTTTGATTGTTGCAACAAAAAAAGACAAATGTAAAAAAAACGATATCAAAAAAAATGAAAAAATCATAAAAGAAACTTTAAAAGTTGTGGATACGGATAAATTTTTGTCAATTTCCTCTATGGAAAAAAACAGTTTGCAAAATGTTTATGATGTACTAGTTGAAATGATCAACCCATAATATTAGAGAAAAAGGGGAATCGATATGTACAAAATCAAAAAAGTAGTGGCAACAGACTTAGACGGGACTATTGTTAACAGAAACAATCAAATATCTATGAATACTATAAATCTTATTAAAGAATTTAAGGAAAAAACCAATCATGCTTTAACTTTTGTTACTGGTAGAAATTATTTTTTAACCGTAGATCATGCAAAAACATTGGACATAAAGCTACCTCTCATAACAACAAATGGTATCAGTGTAATTGACCCCTTTACACATTCTTACATTGATAAATTACACTTTTTTAATGAAGAATTGATAAGTATAGTTGATATATTACACAAAAAAAACTTCAAATATAGTTTATTAGGAGATTTTGAAGTTCATTTGGTTAAAGATGCTGGTTATGTTATGGAGTTCAAAGAAATAAAATGAGACTTTTCTCATAAAAAAGATAAAGCTTTTAATGTCTACAATAATTATGAAGAATTATATAAGCACATTATTAAATTAGAGTCTTTCCCTTCAATCAATGTAGAGTGTTTTACTTCTCAAGAAAAAGAGGATGTCTATAATGCATTAAAAAATTTAGACATTGAAATAATTTCTTTCAATTATAATAAAAGAACTAATATAGAAATTTATAAAAAAGGTGCTGGTAAAGATTGGGGTATCAGAGCTTTATTGAAACATTTTAACTTATCCGATGAAGATGTTCACGTGTTTGGTGATGAGTTTAATGATTATCCAATGTTTAAAGTCTTTCCTAACTCTTATGCGATGGGAAATGCCATTGATGGAATAAAAAAACTATCTAAAGAGGTCATCGATTCCATTGATAATGACGGTGTTGGTAAAAAAATTACAGAACTAATAGAAGAGTTTATTTAAAAAAACCTATGTTTTTTCTTTTTTTTCTCTATCATAAAAATTGTATTTGAAAAAATTTGAATACAATATCATATGGAAAGAGGGAATAAAATGAAAAAAATTCTTGGAATATTAGGAGCAATGGGAATGGTTGCTACAACTGGTGCGACAGTTATCTCTTGTGGAACAAAAGTTTCAAAAGAAACTAGTGAAACAGAAAAAAATATGTTAGCAAAAATCGAAGAAGCAGTAAAAGATAAAACATTCAAAAATAACGACGAAGCAATTAAAGCAGTAAAAGATGCTGCAACTTCTGTTAATAATGTAACTGCCAATGATGCTGATCCTGCTGCTAATGGTAAAATCTTATTTGTTGAGGCTAGCGTTGTCACAAAAACAATTAAAGTAAAATATAAATATTCAATCAGCGATTCAAAAGATAAAGACAAATATATATGATCAAGCAAAGAAGAAACAAAATCATTTAATGTAAAAATTACAGAATAAAACAAATTTTAAATCATAAAAAATGTAATTAATAGTTGTATTAATTACATTTTTTTTATCTTTGTTATAAAATAACAAAAAGAGGTAATCATAATGAGTATTCTAAAAAAATATCTAAAATTTAATAACGGATTAGAAATCCCGCAAGTAGGTCTTGGTACCTATAAATTAACTAATGAACACGAAACATATTCTTCAGTTCTAGCAGCCTTAAAAGCAGGTTATCGTCATATAGATACTGCTACAATTTATGGGAATCATAAGATTATTGCTAAAGCAATAAAAGATTCAGGTGTACCAAGAGGGGAATTATTCATAACATCAAAAGTATGGAATAGTAGCCACGATTATGAAAAAGCTAAGTTAGCTATCCAAGTTATGCTTGAAGAACTTGAATTAGAATATTTAGACTTGGTATTAGTTCATTGACCAACAGAAAATAGATTAGAATGTTGAAAAGCTCTTGAAGAAGCGGTTGATGAAGGTAAAGTTCAATCAATTGGTGTAAGTAATTTCCTTAATGAACATTTAGATGAACTGATGAAAGTTGCAAGAATTAAACCTGTTATTAATCAGTTTGAATTACACCCTGCACTTCAATGTAATTCTTTGGTAAAAGCTTGTCAAAATTATGGAATAGTTGTTGAGTCATGGGGTACATTAATAAGAGGAAAATGTTTTGATATAGAACAAATCAAAACATTAGCTAAGAAGTATCAAAAAAGTGAACCTCAAATATGCTTAAGATGAGCATATCAAAAGGGGTATGTCATTATACCAAAATCCTCTAAACCAGAAAGGGTTGTAGAAAACATTAAAATAGATGATTTTGAATTAACTATCGAAGATATGGAATTATTAGCAAGTATTTCTGAGTACCGTGACGGACCAGATCCAAATAACTTTGATTTTTAAATTTTGTTGAAAGGGTATAAGTTTATGTTGTCAATCTATGAACAATTAGAAAACTTATCAAGACAAACTAAGAAAACTACATTTAAATTAATAGCTACTAAGTTGATTGAAATGTACTCAAGTGGAGTTTTTAAAACACAAGACGAAATCTCACGTGATTGTTATGTAGCAAAGTCAACAGTTACAAAATTTGCACAATCTATAAAGTGCAGTGGTTATCGTGAGTTGATAGTATTAATGAAAGTAGAGTATCAAAAAACTTCATCTAAAAAAAAATTAAAGTCAGTTGAACAAGACAGAAAAGATTTTATAAACAATTCAATTATTAAATGAGTCTATGAAGACGTTGATTTTGTTAAATCTTTTAAAGAAGATTTGAAATATATTAAAAGTGTAAATATAGTTCCTAGTTTTCAATCGATGGAAAGCGCTAATTTTTTAGCACAAGTACTTTTGAACTCAAATATTTACTCTCAAATAATTGATGTTTCAAAACAAAACTATTTAATAAAGAAGCTTAATGTCTTTGATAATTCAATAAACCTGATTATTTTAACTGGAAGAGACAACGAAACTTTATTGAAGTTTATCAAAAAAAATTATCTTTATTTCAGTCAAAATATTAATTATATTATTTCTACATTAAATCAAATCGAGAAGCTAAATTATCTTCCTCAAAAAAGTCATAAAATAATCACTTTTGAAGGGGATAACTCTGGTTTTTTTTATAGACATATAGCCTTAACACAATTATTTTTCTATATATACGAGATACTGTAAAATATACTCTTATTAAAAAATATTTTCCAAAGCACTAATTGAGATGTGCTTTTTTATTTCTGATGTTGAATATAAAAAGAATGGATTATATATAAGGAATAATAAAACTAATAATATGCCTTGAAGCTTCCTGTGGGGAGCGTCAACAAGTGTTTATCAAGTAGACGGGGGCTATTACCAATGTTAAAGATAATGTTTCAATTTCTTATTATTGATTAGAAAAATTGATGTTAATTTTTAGGTTTTACATATAAAAATTAATTTATATATTTAATGAAATTCTTTATTTTTCAAGCATTAACCTTAAAGCATCTATTCCTCAAGATTTATTATAATGAATCTGGAAATGGTGCTTTTTGGCTATGAAAATCATAGAATGAAGAGCAATGTAATTTCTCAAATTATAGAAAATTGTATATGATTCCTTTTTTAAGATAATCATATTTCAAGAGTATACTAGATATCATATAATCAATAAACAAGTCATTTTATTTTTATAGAATTATCGTTTTAATTAATCTTTTCTCTTCTTATATAATATACTTACATTGTAAGAGGAAAATTTTTATTAATATTTATTTATTGAATGAAGGTGTTTCGAATGAAAAAATTGATTATGTTAAGTGCATTCACTTTAAGTGTATCAACCAGCTATATGGCTACTTCTTGTGGTGAAAGTCTCCCTGTATTTACAACTGATAAGAAGCTAGGTTTTTTAGACAAAAATGAAATCACATCAAAGGAAGATAAAATAAATATTTTCGTTATCTTACCAGAACTTTTGAACCCAAAATACAAAATTGCGGGATATTTTAGGGACTCAAGAGACATTATAATAAACAATTGTGATTTAAAAGTATCTGATTTTAAAGAAAGTAAAAAAAATAATAGGGTTTTTAATGGTGCAATTACATTTGTTGGTGCTGAATATCCAACAAAACTACAAAAATTATATTTACAATTAGAGTTTGATGGTGTAATTACATCTCCAATAATCTCTAATGAAGAAATATTAATCAAACCATTGATAAGCCAAACTGATTCAAAAAATTAAAACCATATATTTGAAAAATGTGAATATTTTTTAAAACAATTGTTTAAAAATTGACACATAAATAAATAACTTCTATGTTATTTATTTTTTTATATATTTGTGTGAGTTTAATAAACAACAATCCATGTTTTTATGCTATCGATCCTTCTACTCATATAATAGCCTATCTTTTTTCATGGGTAAGGACTTTTATAATTAATTAGACTCCTAAGAATTTATAATTATATGTTTTTGAAAACCCTTTAAGCAATACGCACTTGATTGATAAACTTTCAAAATCTCACTACCAAAAAAAATAAGTTAAATTAAATTAAGTTTACAAATTTTTGAGATTTTGTTATAATTTTTTTAAATCAATTTAAAAATAAAAGGAAATGTGAAGTAAAAAAATGGAAGAATATCTGTCGAAAAAAATTAATATTTTAGAGAAGGACTTAGATACAAATATAAAAAACGGACTTAATACAAGTCAAGTCGATAAAAAACGCTTAGAATCAGGTAAAAATGAACTTCCAGAAGGAAAGATTACTCCATGATATGTAATCTTTATAAAAACTTTAATTGAACCAATTCAGTTAATACTTATTGCAGCTGGTTTTATAAGTATCATTGCACCATTAATAAGTAATGGATGAAAAATAAACTTTGATGAGTTTATAGATTGCATTGTAATTTTCTCAATAGTTTTGATAGATGCGATATTAGAAACAGTACAAAGTGTTAAAGCCAGAAAATCTATGGATTCCTTAAAAAGTTTATCAAAACCAAAAACAATAGTTTTAAGAAATAATCAACAACAAGAAATAGATGCTTCAGAACTGGTTCCTGGGGATATAGTTATATTGGAAGCTGGAAAATATGTACCTGCTGAACTTAGAATAATCGAATCTAGTGATCTTTATCTTGATGAATCAGTGCTTACTGGTGAGTCTACCCCTGTTGAAAAGGTACATACATCTTTAGATTCAAAAACAACAATTTTAGCAGAAATGAAAAATATTGCATTTATGTCAACATTTGTTACTTCGGGTAGAGCTGTTGGTATGGTTATAAAAACTGGTAAAAATACAGAGATCGGAAAAATTGCTGCATCAATCAACTCAAGTGAAGAAGAAAGTACACCATTAGAAAAAAAGTTATCTAAATTTACTCTTTTGGTTGCTTTGATGAGTTTTGTAATTGGTATATTAATTTTTATAACTTTATTCTTTTCTGGTACTAAAAATGCATGAGCAAACTACCTGATGGTTGCGATAACTATGTCAATAGGTGTTATACCTGAATGTTTGGCGGCAATCATAACAACTATTTTAAGTATTAGCACTAAAAAAATGGCTAAGGAAAATGTTATTGTAAAAAAATTACAAGCTGTTGAAACACTGGGGAGTGTAAATGTTATATGTACAGATAAAACAGGTACGCTTACTCAAAATAAAATGACTGTTAAAAAAATAATTATAGATAATAAGATCATAGAATCTCGCGATTACTCAAAAGATAAAATAAATAAGCACACGGATTTATTTATCAAATCATTAGTTTTGTGTAATGATTCAATTACAGAGAATGATGAAAGAATTGGAGATCCTACAGAATTAGCTCTTGTTGATTATGCCGAAACTTTGGGCTACGATGAACAAGATGCGCGTGATGAGTTTGAAAGAATAGATGAGATACCTTTTGACAGTGAAAGAAAAATGATGACTACTGTAAACAATATTAACGGTGTCAATACTATTTTTACTAAAGGGGCAATAGATGAGTTATTAAAACATTGTTCTAAAATTTTAGTAGACAACGTCGAAAGACCAATTACTCAACAAGATAAGGATTCATTACTTGAAATGGCAAGTAAACTAAGTGATGACGCTTTAAGAGTTCTTTCGTTTGCATATAATGATAAATATGATCTATTAGAAGATAAGGAAAATTTAGAAAATGATTTAACATTTCTTGGTGGTGTCGCAATGATTGACCCAGTTAGACCATCTGCAATTGAGGCTGTAAGAAAAGCTAGAGATGCCGGAATAAAGGTTGTTATGATAACTGGAGATCATGCAGTCACAGCATTAGCCATTGCTAGGGATCTAGATTTGACAGAAAATGAGGATGAGGTTATGAGTTCAGAAAGGTTGAACAACCTCTCTGATGAAGAATTTTACAATATTATTGAGCAAATAAAAGTATTTGCTCGCGTTAATCCCGAACATAAGGTTAGAATTGTGGAAGCTTTACAAAAAAGAAATAACATAACAAGTATGACTGGTGATGGTGTAAATGATGCACCTTCACTAGCGAAAGCAGATATCGGGGTTGCAATGGGTATTACAGGTACTGATGTTGCAAAACAGGCAAGTGATATAATTTTAACTGACGATAATTTTGAAACAATAATCAAGGGAGTTCATGAAGGTAGAAATGTTTATCAAAAAATTAAACGTGCTATTGCATTCGTAATTGGTGTAAATCTTGCCAACGTATTATCTATATTCATCCTTTCTTCAATAAATACAGTTTCTCCATTAGAAGCAACTGATATATTATGAATGAATCTGATTGTTGAATCACTGATAGCTTTAGCAATTGGTATGGGAGCAAACGATGATACTTTAATGAAAATAAAACCAATTAAAGGTAAAAACTCTTTGTTTAAAGGAATTATTTTCACTTTGTTTAAAATAATATTGTTTACATCAACTACAACTGTTGCTGCTTATTACTTAGGGATGACATTTTTAACAAATGAAGAACTATGTAACATAACTGAATCAAATAATTATAGTTCTTGATGAAAAGCATTAAGAGATCCTAACTTGGATATCGAGAAAAAAACCATGTTAGGTAATTATGGAAGAACAGCTGTATTTTTAACAATTACAGTAGCTCCTTGTTTATACGCAAACTTTATTAAGTTATCAAATTGAAAATCTTCAAAAAAACTTAATATAATCATTAACAAACCTTTGTGATTATCTTCGTTTTTATCTTTCACATTGAATGTAATTGTTGTTTTCACCCCAGGAATGAATGATAATGTACTTAACTTAATTCCTACAAATAGTTATAATAGTTCTAATTGATATTTTGTTCCAATGTTTATAGCATTCGCAATGATACCAGGAACTTTAATTTTAATGGTGGATGGAATAATTTTTGTCAGTTATCATTATTTCCCAGAACCAAGAAGAAGAAATAAAATGATATTAGAAAAAATGATAGCTACCGATAAGAGAAAAACAAAGAAAAAAAGAAAAAGATTACAAAGTTAATACCAATTATTAATCTTTTTGAAATCTAAAGAGCAAACACTCTCTAGATTTTTTTTTTTTTTTTCAATTAACGGCAATATTATAAAATCAATTTCTAATTTGGTAATGTACTATAAATGATAACAACATATAAATAATAATAATTGAATAATTTGTAATAAGATTATGCCTTTATTAGTAATGTTGAAGTATGTTATAATTTCTTAGTAGGAGTTGTTTTTAATGAATGAAACAATTAAAAATATAAAGAAAAATATTAAAAAAGTATTAATCATATCAATTATAAGCTTCATACTATTTTCAATAATAGCATCAGTTCTTATTTTTATAAGACCTAGGTGATGAAGATTGGAAATAATATTTGCTTGCTTATTTGTAATATTGAGTGTCTTATGTTTATTTTCAATTGTTGGTGGAACAACGTTCTTGTTAGTTAATAGGAAAACCTTTGATATAAATATGATAAAAGCAAGAAAAGCTCTTAATATTGGAATATTTTACTTCAAATCATCAGGTAAAATAGAAACAGCACTAGATAAATAATTTTTTAGAGATAAAAAATATTCTTTTATCAAATTAAGGATTTGTTATGAAAATTAAAACAAAAGTTTGAAAAGATTGAAAATATTTATATAAGGTTATAGCTGCTTTATTAGTTTTTGCTGTGTTGATAGACACTTATACAACAAACATCGTAAGTATTGCAAATAGCGGCTTCGACTTTGATGGTATTGATTGAAGAATAATTTTAGATGATTCAAAAACTTCTTATGGAAATGATTATCAAGGTTTTACCATAAGATATTTGAGTTTTTTTACCATTCAATCAAACATAATGGTTCTTATTTGATTTTTTGTTAGTGCACTGAAGCATTCTAGTGACAAAAAAACTTGAAAAAAATCAATAATTTTATCAAGAGAAGCCACAATTTCAATAACAATTTACATAATAATTACTGGTGTAGTCTATAATTCTGTAATATTACCAGCTTCATTAATGAGCGGTAAAATATTTAATGCGCATGCTTGATTTCAACAAATGATGTTACATTTAATAATTCCGTTATTGATGTTTTTATATGTCTTCCTATTTAATGATCGAACTTTCGTAGCTAAATCATTCAGAAATTTTGCAAAAAAAGATATGTTGTATGCAATGATTTATCCAATTATATATCTAATTTATTCACTATTAAGGGGTGAAATGATATTTAGAGCCTATAATTCTAATTGGGATTTAGCAAAACCACATAGACCTTACCCATATTTTTTTCTTGAAGTACATAACCCAACGCCCTTAAAAGGACTTCCAATTAGTGGTCCAGTATTGTTAATCCTAACAATCCCTGTGATTATTGGATTTATTATTGGATTGGGAGCTTTATTGAATTGAAAAATTTCTAAAGACTATGACTTAGCCGAACGTATTTCTAATAATAAATAATTTTCAAAAAGAAAATTTTTTTTAAAAAATAAAAGTATTACACTTAATAATGACTATTTGTTTTTTTTATATATAATAATTTATTATCAATATATATAAAAAGGAGAAATTTATGGAAAAACCAAATCTTGTAAAAGATCAGATGAAGTTCATTAATGGTTTAATGAGACTTAAAAAGGGTGCGTTTTCATATTTCATTTTAGATCAAACAATATTATTATCAGTACTTATTGTATTTATATATAATTTTTTTTATAACATAAGCTACTTAAGTATTTTGATTTTTATTGGTGCAGGTTATTTATTATTTAAATTTGTTTTGATAAATTGATTTAAAATAAATACTTATTATAAATCAATAAGTGTATTTAAAATTCAATTACATGTTGACCGTACTAAAGTGTATGTTCAAAGAAATATTGATTTCTCACCATTGACATTTTTATTTTGAACAGTTGCTTCAAATTTCTTTACAGCAGTCTTGGTAAAATATGAAATTCTAACATTTTTGGAAACTAGCCCAAAATTAACTGTTGTAAAAGCTTTTACAATGGTTTCTATGGACATGCTATTAGTACCAACATTTATTAATTCATTCAATACTATGGCAGCTGGAAACCAATCAGTAACTTCTAACTACATCAAGTTAATTAAAGATCAATATTATTCAAATGAAAGTTTATTTGATGATGTTGAATTTGAAAGCAATTATTTAAACTTAACTTGCGTAAAACCAAATTTAAAATCTAAAAACGGAATATTTGTACTATTAAGTCAAGATGATCTAAATAATAGAGAAGCAAAAGATATTAAAGAAATAAATAACGAAATTTTAAAAACTTACTCAAAAATATGAACAAGTTATTACGATTTACTTCAATCTCGTTTGAAAAGCAAATTTAGTAAATCAGCTTCACACAAACTGTATTGAATGGAAAGAATATACGACCACATATTTTTAGACTTTTTTGAAATTTAATCATTAGATATATGAAAACACTTAACTCCTAAACTTTTAGGAGTTTTTTTAATTCTTGAGAAAAATTTTAAAATGATTACCCAACTCAAATATTTAAGTCAAATAACTTGCTTTTTACTTTATTATAAAGTAAGTTTTAAATAAGTTTGAGAAAACTCAAAAGAGGTGTTTTTATGAGAGCAAGTAAACAACATTTTATATGCTTAAAAGTATTGCTCTTTTTGACATTGATGTCATTATTTGTTACATCTTTTATATTAGAAAATTATTTTGTCACTTTTGAAAATATAAATATTTTTATAATATTTAAAGTTGTTCTTAATATAACATTTGCTATTTTTATAAATTGCATATACATAACTGTTCTTGTCAAATATTCTAAACGTGAGAAACTAAGTTTATTAATGAAGAATAAAATAACCACTAAAGAAATATTTAAGACTTTTATTTATTTCAGTTATAGATTCTTTCTTTTAGTGATACCATTTCTTGGATTATTTATAATTAATGTTATGGTTAAAGAATGCAATATCGAAAGCTTGGTTCACCAAAATTATAAAGATAACGTATTAACTTCTTCACTTTTTGGTTTCATAGAGATATTCAATATTCAATACTTAATTTATGAATTAATTTTAATGATGTCTTTTGCCTTTTTACCGATACTTTTTTCTACACTTCTATTTGTAATGGTGATACTTTACAAGTTGGCTTCAATTATATTCAAGAAAATGATAGATTTTAGAAATTATATTATACTCAAAAATATTTCTATTTATAAAAAAGCTATTCTTGGTTTGAGTATTGCTACAATAATCTTACTTTTTATAGAAAAAATAAAACTATTTCTAAATTTAGTAAGAAAATCTGTTTTTTTAATAATAAAAGTAAAGTTTTCTAATATTATACTCATATTTAAAAAAGGAACTACACCTCCAAACCTTAAATTCATTTAATTTAACAAGATTAATTGAATTTAAGGAGAAAAAGAAAATGAGAAAAATGCTGAATATTTTAGCAATAACAACTATAGTAGGGGCTTCTTCTTCAGCCACACTTGCTTGTGGCAATAAACATAAAGAGTCCAATAATAATTCAGAAAATTTAACAACTTTACAAAAAGATATGTTCGATGGTGTTAAATCTATTACTAAAATGATAATAGGTAGTAGACACGAAAACTTAAATTATAATTTAAATGAAATTTTATCAATGTATCTAACACCAACTAATACAGCTTTAAGAATACCAACTTCATACTCATTCGAGAATAAACAAATAAACGCCTTGGAAGATGTGATTAAATTCAAAAATCTTATGTTTCCAAGCATTAATAAGTTTGATGTTGATAATTATGCAGGTATGTATGCAAGTTATGTTATGGGTATGTATGATGATGACTTTTATCAAAACTTTATCAAAGGTAATAATGGAGGCTATTCATTTGAAGATACCTTTTCTGCAAGTGGTAATGTTGGAAACAATAAACCTAAAGATAATGCAACTGGTTATCTTGCAGGTCTTAATAAAGATTTAAAATTATCAAATAACCAAGAAAGAAGAAACTTAAGTTGAGGTATTCAAGATACAGGTGCCTTAACTAACTTTTTATTAAACAATGGTCTTGATGGTGGTTTTCCAGGAGATACAAATAGTACAAGTGGACCTAAATCTAGTGCAACTGATAAAAAAGGTGGAACAAATGGTGGTGGTTATGCATGATATAACAGTTTAATAAGCACAACAAAAGGTAAAAATAATGCAAACAAAATAAATCCATTAGATATTAATACTAAATTGAAGAATGAAATAAAAATTTCAAAGGCAAATAATACAGATGACCAATATGGCTCAAAGCTTAAATTTAAGGGCAAAGATTTAGAATTTAATAACACAGGTTCATTACTAACTAATACTGCTGGAAAAATGAATATTAATGGTTATATTAACATGTTTGGTGGTATGCCAGATAATATTTTTGAAACCGAGTCTGGAGCATTGGTATTAGGGGAATATCTTAACTATGTGCTACCTACAAGAGTTACCGAGGCCGGTGGATTATTCTCTCCAAATGCACATACTTTAATGCAACAACAGGGATTTAAATTAATAACTTCTGGATGAGAAGGATTTTACAATTTATTAAATAATAAAGAAGTTGTTGATTACCTTAAAACAGTTGGTTTTGATGATAATAAAGATTACTTTAAATTAGATAAAGCACCAGATGTCGGTGGAAGTGGTTTAATTCCAAGCCCAAAACCTGAAAATATCGGTTTTGATAAGTTATATGGGTTAATGCCAAATGACATAAACGAAAACGGAACTAATATGAAGTACTTAAAAAATATTATTATGGATCTAACTAGCATTTATAAAAATCTTAATAAAGAACAAAAAGTTGAGTTCACAAATCGTTTAATGATCGGTAAAAACACTCCATTTGAAAAAGCTTATTCGTCTCAATTAAATCAAATTGACAAAGATAGAAGCTTATGAAATAGCGTTATTCAAAATGATGGTCAAGGAGGAATAAATCTTTTAAATATGCTTAATAGGGTTTTTGAAGATGCTACCAATGATGATATAAAAGAGCAAGTGAAACAAGCTGGTGAATTTATGGATAAACTTGAAAACTTTAAATTTAGTTCATTCGACCTCGCCTCTAAAAAACAGTATTTGAAAATTCTAGGCTATGATAATGGTAAGTTCAAAGATGGTAGTTTCTTAAAAAGATCTTTTGATGGATTAAAAAATGACAACGCAATCGGTTCAAAAGAATTTAGACAATTATTTGCAGGATTCAAAAATACAGTTTCAAATGAAATGCAAGATGTTCATAATAAATTAATCAAATACTTGATAGATGATAACTACTGAGTTTCTAAAAATGTAAATATTTCTTCAACTAGTAATACAAGTATTGGTGCCAAACTTGAATTTGACTTAGAATATCAAGGAATCGGTGATATCTCTTCAAATGCATCAAATCAATATAAAAAAATAGATGTTCCAGAAAACTTTAATCCTTATCAAACTAAAATCAAACATCAAGAAGAGGTTGCCAAAACTTTAGAAAACAAAATAGATAAATCAAGAATTTCAGGTGAAGTTTTAATAAACAACAGCATGTTCAATGGTAATTTCAATGATGAAGATCTAATAAAATATGATGGTTTAGGTAATTACAATAATTATAAAAATGTTCGTAACAAATATAAAATAATATGGGAAAATATTAGTAAAGACCCAGATACACCTTTGTGAGTTATAACTTCTTTGAAATGTTATAATGATAAAGATTTGGAGTTTTTCAATATATATTAAGGAATGTGGACGATGCTATTATTTAAAAATGGTTTGAAAAACCTTTTGAAAGATTATATACAATTTTCAATATATATTATACTAATTAGTATTGCTGTAATTTTTACAGCAACTTTTGGTATATCGGCTTCCAATCTATTAAGAACCAATAATCAGGTATCTAGTCATAGTAAACACCACGATTACTCATTTAGATATACTTCTAGTAAATATAAATCTAACGATACACAAACTTTGTCGCCGTGATTTGCATTTGATTCAGATTTAGTAAAAGATTATAAAGATAATTACTTTCCAACACTTACGATTGGTGGAAACGACGGTGTTTTAAAAGCATATACATTTAAAGATGGATTAAAAGAAAACAAAAGTAGCTATGATTCAAGCATATATATAATTGGTGACAAAGGTAATGGTGGCAAAAAATGAATTAACTTTCACTTTGGTGATGTAGAACCAAACGTAATATCTTCAGAAAAAGACTTAAGTTATAAGCCAACATCTGAAAAAGATTACATACTTAATTTTACTAAGGAACAAAAAATAGAAAAAGTCAGAAGTATGGAGTTTGGAAGTTTTTATAGATTTAATAAAAACTCTAATGCATTCAAAAGATCATTAATTGGTCAGTTATATGAAAAAAATGATTATTTCCAAGGCAAATTATCTAAGAAAACAGAAAAAACTGCTCTTGATATTTTTGATTATATGTTCTATGTTAATAACTCTTCAATCACATCAGTTATAAAGTCTTCTATGGTGAATTACTATGAAACACTAAAAGATGATAAAGTACAAAAGATGAATAAATACATAAATGGTGATGGTATAAATGGTGATAAAACCAAAGATGATATCATCAAAAACGGTTATAATGGTAGAATTGGTAACATAGTAAAGGGCGATAAAGACGATCAAAATTCATATTTTATTTGTGAAGATATAAACTTTAAACTGAATGGTAAAGATTTGGACCCAGATAACACACTTAAAAAGTTTGGAAGTTATTTAATTAAAAACTTTTCTGCTTATAACCTTTTTATAAATCCAGGTACTAATAATAATCCATATAATATAAAGTCTAATCCATTAATCTCTAGAGATTTATTTAAAAATTATTATTCTTTATTAGGTGATCTCTCAGATTTTAATATTGATTTAACAAGTGAAGTTGTTATGTGAGACTCATCTGGTAAAAAGTTTAGATATGTTTCTGCATTCTATAATGAAAAAAACGAAAAAAATGAAAATATTGTAAAATTCTATAATAGAAAAAATTACACTATTTACGAAAGTTTAAAAGTTGATGATGGATCTCTGTTTACTGAAAAAAGTTTCATGGTATCAAGTGGTTATGCTAAATATAATAATATGGAATTAGGAGATGAGTATGAAATCTTTCCTGGTCAGGGTAAAAATGGAGCCCTTAGATTAGATGCAATTGGTGTTGACTCTCAAAATGTGTATCCATCAATCTACGAAGAAGACTTATTAACTAATCAACAAAATGAAGCGATATTTTATATATCAAATGATACCTTTAGAACAATGTTTAACGAAACTAACAATCAAAAAAATAACATTGTTGATGATAGTAAATACCAAGACGTTAGTAGAGGGTATATGTATTATCACGGAAAGATACATGAGAAAAAAGACAACCTTGCTAAGTTTAAATTATATGCAGCAGATAATTTGGTTAATATAAATGAAGTAAAAGAACAACAAGAAGCCTATGCTAGCAAAGGTTCTTTAAGTGAAACCTCAGATTTGTCAAGAATAAATGTCCAAAGTTATAAAGATACTAATTTGATAAATTTAAGAAGTACACTGTTTGGTAGTGTCACAAAGTTATTTTTATTAATAGCAGTAGTATTTTGTGTCATATTCTTACTAATAATTTTATTTGTGGTATACAATATTGTACGAAAAATCTTAATATCTCAAAGATCTCAAATAGGTACCCTAAAATCATTAGGAACCACCAATAATAAAATATTAGTGAATTATGTAATGTATATGACGTTACCAATAATTATTACAGTTCCAATTGGTTGAGCAATAAGTGTATTCTTGCAAACTCCAATCATGAACATTTTTGAATATTATTTTAATATTCCTTCAATGTTAACAATTGATTGAAAATTTTTATTAATAATGTGATTAGGGTTCTTCCTTGTTGTCGGTTTTATGGTCTATATGACAGCATATTTAACTGTTAGACAAAGTCCTTTAACATTATTACAACCTTCAAAAAGCTCGCATCCTAATTTGTTTTTAGTTAGAATATTCTCGCTCATTAAATATATCAATTTTACTTCTAAATTAAGAGGTGTTATTGTTTCTGTCTCTTTAAAAGATATTTTCATCTTTTTGACAGTGATGTTCATTTCTTCAATAATTTTAATGGTTTCTGTAGCCACACCTAGCATTTTATCAACAATGTCCAATGAATATTACCGAAATGTTCGTTACAATAATGACTACACATACTCCTACAATACGCCAAATAACCCTTTGTCTAGATATTCATTTTATAATTTGAATAACAATATTACTCAAAGTACTATGGATGCTTCAACTTTTTCAGGTATTATAAAAACCAAAGAAGGAAAAGAAGTGACTTTATTTGGTGAAGATAAAGCATCTAAAAATTATTGAAAGGAAAACTCGGGAGATTATAAAAATTACTTTGAAAAAATGTTGATAAATAATTTATTTACATTTAAAGGAAATGTATTATCAGTTGGAATAATGGATAAAATGGTAGACCATTATGAAAGTTTATTTAATAAAGGGGAAGAAAATCTTGTTCTAACGTATCTAAATCAATTAACTTGTGAAGTTATTCCTAAACTATTCAATCAAAAACCACTAAGTTGTGACAATAAAAAAAGGTCATATAAAGAAAGTATAAAAGAAATTTCTAATAACATCTTGCCATCATCTATTAAGCAACTATGGGATAATGATGATTCAGAATTTAAGAACTTTACATATGGATTTGGTTCAATTCCTTTCAACTCAAATGAAGATGAGCTATTTACAAAATTCGACGCTAGAATATTAGATGGATCAAAAGACGGTATAAATGTTCTTGGATATGGTTTGGATAAAGAGTCTAATTTCAAAGGTATAGGTTTCAAAAATAGAAGCAAGTTATTTGAAAGTATGCGAGATGATGAAATACCAATCATTATAAATAGGAAACTTAAATTAAAAGGATACAATATCGGTTCAAAAATTAATTTAGCAACTGAACAAAATATAATAGAGTTAAAATCTGAAAATAACTCATTTACACCCGTAAATAACGATTGATGAAGCTATTCTGATTCTAAAAATACTAAAGACGTCTTCTCAATGGATTTAAGTAAACTAACTTTTTATGAGCAAAATGATGATAAGTTGTCTGAATGGAATTATAGAGATAATGATAAGCTAAGTAACTATAACAAATTACAAAATATCCAATTGAAAATCCCTAAAAAACTATTTAACCAAGAACTATTGAAAGAAGTTAATAGTAAGTATAAAGAGTATTCTGGATTTGATGTAGACACAACTAATGAAAATATTACTGTAAAACCTTTTGATGTGAGAATGTATCGTGGTGATAAATGAGAACCTCTTCAGATTACTAACTTACTTGGTGGAACTAACAATTGATGAAACATAGCTCTTAAAGAAGGTCTATTCGTTAATAATAAATTATCAAATGAATCTAAAATTAATTATAGAGTTGTTGATATAGTAGATACTTATGATCAACCAAAAATATTTGTTGATCAAGAAAAGGCTAATGAAATACTTGGATATAAAAATCCTAAAGAAAGAGTAAAAGTTGGTCAAACAAGTATAAACATCTGAAGTAATGCGAAAATGAGTTCAAATGATATGATATCAGATCAATTACAAAGAATCATTTTCCAATCAAAAGATGGAAATATAACAACAGATGGTTTCAAACAATATATGGCAACCGCAATTGGTAAAACTGATTATATGAAAGTACGAAAAGAAGCTACTTCAAACTTGATTAGCTCAGCAACGAGTTTATCAATTGTCTTTGTAAGTATTTCAATTATTAGTGCCATCATCGTTATATACTTAATCACCGACTTATTTGTAGGTAAATATAAAAGATTTATGAACTATATGAGAATACAAGGATACTCGATGCGTGAAGTTAACTCCATAATTATGTGGATATTCCTACCTTTAACACTGATAGGAATAGTTTTAGCAGAAGTATTGGTAACTTTAATTATTTACACAGCAATTCCTAAAATTTTAATATCTTTAAATATTGCAGTGCCTTTATCATTTAGTTGAACTGTGTTCCCGATAATATTGGTTTCTGGTTTATTGATATTTGCAATCGCTTACTTTGTAATAATATATAGTATGTCAAAAACTAAATTAGCATCGTTAATAGGTGTTTCTTAAAAACTCTCTAAAACCATTCTAAATCTTAAGTATTTAGAATGGTTTTTTTAATAATAATGATTTATATGCTAATATTTAATTAAGTTTTAAAGAAAACTTAATATTTCAAATTAAAGAAAGATGATTTTTATGTACATAATAGAAAACATTAAAAAAATATATCAAAAAAAAGCTGTATTAAATATAAAACACTTGACAGTAGATGATTATGAACATTTAGGGATAATGGGTGTTAATGGTAGTGGTAAATCAACCTTAGGTGAAATTATTTTAGGTACTAAAAAACCTACAGAAGGAACCTTGAAAATCGATAATAAAGATCTTAGAAAGAATGCTGTTTTTCAAGAAACATCATTTGATAATGAGATCAATTTAAAACAAATTGCAAATTTTTATAATGAATTATTTAAAGCTAGTGCAAATATAGATGAATTATTCCAAATTTTTGAGTTAGATGACTTTAAAAAGGCAAAATATGCAAAGCTTTCTGGTGGTCAGAAGCAAAAGTTCAAGCTGCTAATATCTTTTATTAACAAACCTAATTTATTGTTGTTAGACGAACTAACAACATCCCTCGATTATCAATGAAGAAAAAAAATTATAAATTTAATAAAAGAATATCTTAACAAAAACAAAGTTACATTAATCCTTGTTTCGCATGATGTTAGTGAAGTTGCTAGTCTTTGCAAAAGGGTAGTTTATTTAGAAAAGGGCAACATTGTTAAAGATATTGCTTTAGGTTCAGATTATAAAAATAACTTAGAAATATTAGAAAAGGAAAATGATTATGAAACCGTTGATAAAACTCCAAATCTATAAGTTTTTTAAGAATCCATTCAATATTATTTTTTCTGTTATTTTTCCAATTGTATGAAATGTAACAATAGCACTTTTGTGAGGAAAATATTCTATTAAGTTTCACGGTAGTGATATCAATATGATGAATTTTATTATGCCTTCAATAGTTATTTTTCTGATTTTATCTTTTACGATAGCTAATGTACCTATTATTTTAGGTTCTGATAGATTAGATAAGAGAATCAAACATATATCATTAGCTGAAGGGTCAAGAAAGAAGTATCTATTATCTTTAATTATATTTTATTACTGTTCATATCTTATTATTTTCACTATAAATTTAGCAATTAGCCTAATCTTTTTTAATCTTGAAATCTCGGCCAGAATGATCTTAACTTTAATATTTTTGCCACTATTTATTTTCTATATACATTTCATGTTGTCTATTATCATTGCAAATAATACAACGACTCTAAAAAATAATACATTTGTAACCATTATTGCATTATACGCTCTAATGTTTCTTACAGGAGCAACAGTGCCAACATACGTTTTAGATCCAAAGGATATTTGATTCAAGTATGTGCAATATCTTTCTCCCACTGGGTGCTCAGTAGTTTTAATGCAATATCTTTGCAATGGTTTAAATACTGGGGAAGTTTGATGATTATATTTAATATTGATAGGCTATACTGGTTTGTTAAGTTATCTAGCGGTTAAAACTTTTAAATGAGAGTAATATTTTATAAAACAAACAAGTATTTTGGTATTTATTAAATAGAAAAAACACCTTTAAAGGTGTTTTTTCAGTCACTTAATTAAAAGCTGATAGTAATTTAAAACATATTTGTTTGATAATGTTTATTTTTCAAGTGTTTTTGGAGAAGGGTTAGTGTCGTTACTTTTTTTTGCTTCAATTTTATTTTGTATATAATATTTTAAAGCCCCAATAGGTAGAATCAAAATAACTAATATAATCATAACAATCGGTTTTCAAAGTTCCTTAGTTGATATTCCACTTATCATAATCATGACTGAACCAACCAAAGTTAATATGCAAGTAATGTATGAAAATATTACAAACAACCAAAACAATCAATTTTTATATACTTTCTTATAATCTTTGTCTTTCAATCTTAAATAAACAACGTTTGTGGTCATTATTATTTTCAAAGCACTAACTGCAAGGGAAAAGTAACCCAATAAATCTCTAATTTCATTGAATATTATGTAAAATGAAGCAGCAATCATCAACAACAACATTGAGTTATATGGCTTTCCTGAGAATTTAGACTCTTTTAAAAAGTGGTGAGATAAGTCTTTTTCTAATGCCATTTTTTGAACTAAACTAGTTTGATAGACTAAATAGGAATTAAGGCCACCAACAAATAAGATAATAGCAATGGCATTGAATACTATTTTTGCTCAATATGGAGTATATGCAAAAACATTTAAAAATTTATTTTCACCAACTGAACCAATTGATAAGATAGCAACTGCATATATTAGATAGACTAACATAACAACTAGGACACCGACTAAAATAACTTTTGGTGTTGTTTTCTCGGGTTCTTTAGTATCAGAAGTAACATATGTAGGTATTTCTGTACCTGAATACGAGAACATAGTCATAGTAATTGCAGGTATCATAAAAGCACCACCGATATAAGCTTCTGTTAAATTTTTTTTCATAGCGTTTGAACTTAGTAAGTCATCTTTTGTACCATAAATTAGTGCCAATATTAATATGAATAAAATTGGAAAGGTTTTTAAAACCATAAAGACAATTTGACTTTTAGTACTCATATTTTTAACAAATATTTGTGTACCACCAATGAAAAATAATATCAATATTGACGTAAATTTTCACAGATACTCGTTTTGATAATTTGTAAACTCTTGTAAAATGTTTGTTATCGCTAGACTGGCAGTAGCAATTGCTACTGCAGAAACAAACAGTGTTAGTACTCATCCAAACCAAAAGGCAACAATCTTTCAGTTTGCTCTCCTTAGTCAACTATAAGCGGTACCATTTTCTTTAAATGATATTGCTGGTTCGATCATTATGAAAGTTTCAGGAAGAATTATTATTCCACCAATAATTCAAGCAAAAATCATCAATAAAGGATTGTTTTGACTTAAAGAATAAACATTACCATAAGTAAGTATTATACTTGTACCAATGGTTGCAGTTAATGTCATAGCTAGTACTGTTCAAAAACCCATCTTTTTATTTTTCATTTATTAATTTCTCACTTTCTTTTGCAAATTCTAGTGTTCTAGTTATATATTCACTGTAATAATCACTAATCATATAAACGTGTTCTGAGCCTTCTGGTGTCCATATTTTACTAATTGGGGGATTAGGTTCGCTCTTAACCTTTTTTTCATACATATCTCAACTCATTTCATATGCAATGAAAGTGTCTCCTTTTCCATGTACGAAAAATATAGGAATGTTCTTGTTTAAATTCATATACTTCAATAAGTTGTATTTATTTTGATTAGTCTTTGTCAATTTACTCAATTTCTTCGTATAACCAAAACTAACTATTCACCAAGGCTTCTTAAATAAGTTATTTTGTATGTAGTATCGATATTGCAATTTGATACTACTAAATCCACAATCAGAAACAACTCAACTTATTAGGTCTTTATAATTACCTTTTTGCGAGTATAGAATAGATGTCGAAGCTCCCATGCTATTTCCTATTAAACCAATGGATGTAACTTTATGCGTCTTTTTAAGATCTTCAATTATTGCATCCATCATTTCAATTGAAGAGTAACCGATATCTGTGTTTTCACCATAACTTTTTCCATGCGCAAATGAGTCGAATGTTAGTATATTATATCCTTTTTCATAAAAGTGTCTAACTAATCTTAATCCTAAGTATTTATCTTCAGTTCAGCCATGCAAACCAAAAACTCATTTGCTAGAATTATTTACTATTGCTTTTAAACAACTTATATTACCTTTATCGGTTTGAATTTGATATTCTTCGAGTTCATCTTTTTCAAATGATTTAAATTTTAAGTTCATTTTTTCTAAGTCTCAATAGTGGTATTCTAATGTATTTGTTTCTGTGGGTATTTTTTTATAATATTCATTATTACCTTGATATCTACCAAATCTCGGGTAAGTAAAACAAAAGTCTCTGAAGTTATTGAACCTTCTCTTGGAAATGATAGCGACTATAGGAAATAACATAATTGTCGAAAATACTCTACTGAAATTGTACTTATATTTTTTAGTTGTTTTTGTCATATAAACCTACTTTAAGTGTTTTCACAATAACATTTTAAAGTTAAAAAAATGAATTATTTTTTCAGAGTAAAAAATATTATTCATTAGGTTAATAAAGGCGACAGTTATGAGTATTTGTAAAATAATATATTCTTTTGAAAATTTTTTATTTATCTTTCATTTTAAGTTACTTAATTTATAAATGTTGTATTATTTATAAGAGGTAAAAAATATGAAGAAAATATTAAACTTATTATCATCAATAACGCTAGTGGGATCAACACTTGTAACCGTTGTTTCATGTAGTAAAAAGAACATAAAAAACGAAGGTAGTTCAGCAACTAATAATCAAAAAGAAATGATAGAAGGTGCTGAATTTATGACTAGACTTATTATTGGTGGTAGACACGAAAATTTAAACTACAATTTAAATGAAGTCCTTTCAAGCTTTATTACACCATCTAATACTGCACTTAAGTTACCAACAGCATATACCTATAACGGAAAAGATATAGATTTATCTAAAAAACTAAATAGTTTTAAAAACGTATTGGCTCCTGGATTAAACGCATTCAATAATGATAGTTATTTAGGTGTTTATGCTAGTTACATAATGGGTATGTATGATGATGATTTTTATAAAAATATTATATCTCCTGAAAACAATAAACCTTATTTTGAAGATACCTTTTCTGATAAAGGGAATGTTGGAAATAATAAAAAGAAAGATAATGCTTTTGGGTACTTAGCTGGTTTAAATAAAGACATAAATTTATCTTCTAATCAAGAAAGACGAAATCTAAGCTGAGGTATTCAAGATACTGGTGCATTAACAAACTTCTTGTTAAATAACGGTTTAGATGGTGGTTTTCCTGGTGAGGTGAATAGAACAAAAGGTACAGATACTGACCCAGAGGATAAAGATGGTGGAACAAATGCTAGTGGTTACTTATGATACAATAGTGTAATTAGTAATCCTAACCCTGGTTCTAAAACTAATACAAGAGAGACTAGACCCAATAAATATGACGACATAAACAAAAAATTAAAAAATTCAAATTTAAATATAACAGGGATGTCAGGTCCAAATAGTTTTGGATCTAATATTAAATATAATGATAAGGATTATGAATTTAATAATACTGGTTCTCTTTTTGTTAATAAAGCTGGTGAGTTAAATGTCAATGGAAATATAAATGCCATTGGAAGTATGTTAGATAATATTGTAGAAACAGAATCTGGTGCCTTAATATTAGGGGAACTTTTGAGTTATATCTTACCAATTAAAAGAATAACATCAGGTTATACTGCTCAATTAACTCAAAATAATGGTTTTGGTATGATAAATGATGCATGAAAAGGAATTTATAATTTACTTAAGTCTGACGAGTATTCTGGTGCAAAAACATTTTTAGAAGAACAAGGGTTTAAATTAAAAAATAAAGATTATTTAAATTTGGATGATGCTTTATCATTTGGTCTCAAAGACAATATAGGTTTCGAGCAACTTTATAAAACTCAAAATAATGATAAAGAAGAAGGTAAAAACGGAACTAATGCAAAATATATAATTAAGTTCATTGAAGATATTGAAACTTTTTATAATAATTTAAAGGATAATGACAAAAATAAGTTTGCTGAAAAAATTATCCTAAACTCAGATTCCCCTTTTTATAATGCTTATAAATCTAAGTTATCTATAATAGATAAAGACGGATCGTTGTGAGAATCAGTTATTAAAAAAGATGGATCAGGTGGTATAAAACTTTTGAACATCATAAAAAGAGTATTTCAAGATGCAACTAACGATAAAATAAAAGAACAAGTTGAAAATGCAAAAGATTTTATGGAAGATATTGGAAATAGTAATTATAGTACTTATTCATTGGCGAATAAAAAAGAATATCTAAAAAGGTTAGGTTATGTTGATGGTAAATATGAGAAAGGAAGTTTCTTACAAAGATGTTTTGAAGGTTTAAAAGATTCTTCAATACCAGGATCTATTGAAATCGCTGGGTTATTATCTGGATTCAAAAACATTGCATCTAATGAAATGAAAGAATTACATGAAAACGTCATTCAATATTTATATGAAGATAAATATTGAAAACAAGATGATATTGTTTTGTCTACCACAAGCAGTACAAGTATTGGTGGCAAAATGGAGTTTGAATTAACATACACTGGTAACGGGGATAAAACTTCCAATGCGTCAACACAAACAAAAGAAGTAAATGTTCCAGAAAACTTTAATCCATATCAAACTAACATCAAACATCAACAAGGTGTCGCTAATTCTTTGAAAAGCAAAATAGATGAATCAAGAATTTCAGGTGAAGTTTTAGTAAATAATAAAAGTTTCGGTTGAAATTGAGATGACGATAAGTTTATAGCATATGACGGGTTAGGTAATTATAATAACTACAAACCTGTGAATAATAAATATAAAGTCGTTTGAGAAAATATTAGTCAAGACCCTCAAGCACCTTATTGAGTAGTTACTTCTATCAAATGTTTTAATGAAAATGGAAAACAATTTTACAATATTTACTAAAAAAATCTTTACTTTTTTAAGTAAAGATTTTTTTAGTATTTGATACTTAATAATACTAAAAAAACTTTGAGTTTTGAAGTATTTTAAATAAATTTAGACAAAAAAAACATTGTAATTAGTCATACAATGTTTTTTAATAAATAAATTTAATTATGCTTGTGTTTTTTTGTTTGTGACTGTGTATGTTACAGTAACTGTTCCACTATATTTTGATGAAGTAGTTTTAGCTTTTAAGTTTGCTGTTGTTTCTGTAGCTGATCCATCTATTTCAACATCACTATTAGTTAAATTTAGACTTGCATTTTTACCATTAATTGCTGATATTAATTGCTCAATACTTGGAGTGTCTCCTAGTTTACCTAAATCAATTTGACCCAATGTTTTTTCTTTTACAACACTTTCTAAAGTTTGTTTTTCAACCGCTTTTTCAACTTTGTATGATACTTTAACTGTTCCAGTGTACTTTAATGATTCTTCTTTAGCTTTTACAGTTGCTTCTGTAGCAGTTTTTCCTTCAAAAGTAACTTCATTAGTTAAATCGATTCCTGAATTTTTTTCTTTAATTGCTTCTATTAATTGTTCATCAGTTGGAACTTCTTTATCACTTGCAATTTTGATTGTATCTAAACCGTTTTTTGTTACAACACTTTCTAAAGTTGCTTTTGCTGCTGCTTTTTTAACTGTGTATGATACTTCAACAGTTCCAGTATATTTTGATGAATCAGCTTTAGCTTTTATTTTTGCTTTTGTAGCTGTTGCTGCTCCATCTAATTCAACATCATTTTTAGTTAAAGTAGAACTTGCGTTTTTAGCTTTAATTGCTACTAGTAATTGATCAAGAGTTGGAACTTCTGCATCACTTGCAATTTCTATTTCTCCTAATGCTTTTACTTTTACAATACTTTCTAAAGTTGCTTTAGCTTCATCTTTTGATTTATTACCACATGAAACTACAGCAGATCCTGTTGAGGCTACCATTCCCATTGCCCCTAATAATCCTAATAATTTTTTCATAAATTTGTTTTTCCTTTCAAATATTAACCACTTATGTAGTTAATATTTATAACATTATATATCAAACATTTTTATATCCACTTAAATGTTTGAAACTGAAAAAAAATTTCATTATTAAGTTGTAATGTATTGATTTTTTTGATATTTCCTCTACGATTAAGTTTGTATAGAAAAGGTGAACAGCTATGAAACTTAATAATTTAATTGCTTTAAGATGTTATCTTTTCTTTTATTTTTGCTTGTCATGAACAAAATTTGTATTACGTCATCTTAAATTATCAGTTATGACTATAATCAGTGGTTATTCTATAATAACTAGATTTTTCTTTTTAAATAAATTTAACTTTGTTAGTATTAAAAACAAAGTTATTTATTCTTTAAATATTTTACATTTTTCTATTTTATTTATATTTGCCATTTATATTTATGTCACTAATTTTAATATGTTTGATTATGACACCATTTTTGATTTAGGGTATACACTAAAGCTATTGTTTTTTCACGGTAATTTTGTAAAACTAATTATCATGACGCTTTTATATTTGGTGGCATTTTTCTTCTTTTGTTTGCTTTGATTTAACATACTTATAACATATGTATTGTTCATAGATTTTTTGATTATTAAATTAAAAAAATACATTGTTAAAAATATCAATCATTCTTCAATAATAAATATAAAATCTAAGTTTATATTGGTCAACTTAAATTTTAGTTTCATATTAATATTATTTAATAACATTACCAAGAATTTATTAAATATTCGAAAAAATAGTGTATTACTCAAAGTTAATACTATTAAAACTAAAATTACTATTGATTTAAAAAACGGTAATACTCCCCCAAATTTAATCCTTATCTAAACAAAAATGAATAGGAAAAGGGAGAGATTTTATGAAAAAATTACTTAATTTTTTGTTGGCTGGAAGCTTATTGACAACTTCTTTATCATCAGTTATTTCTTGTAACAAACCAAAAGTAACATCTAAAAAACAAAAGGAAACAAATAACCAAAAAGATATGCTAGAGGGGGCGGATTTCATTTCAAGATTGGTAGTTGCCTCAAGACATGAGAATTTAAACTACAATTTAAATGAAATTTTATCAATGTATTTAACACCTAATAACTCTGTTTTGAAAGTTCCAACAAGTTATGTATATAACAATCAAGAAATCAATGTAACCGAAAAAATTAGTAAATTCAAAAGACTTTTAGAGCCAAATTTAGACTTATTTGATGACAATCATTTTACAGGGATGTACGCAAGTTACGTTATGGGTATGTATGATAATGAGTTTTATTCAAATTTTATAACTGAAGGTAGTGATAAAGCAGTTTATTTTAATGATACATTTTCTAAAGAAGGTAACACTGGTAACAATAAAAACAAAAATAATGCAACTGGTTATGCTGCAGGTTTAAATAGAGATATTAACTTAGCAAAGGAAAAAGAAAGAAGATCATTAAGTTGAGGTATACAAGATACTGGAGCATTAACTAATTTTTTACTTGTTAATGGATTAGATGGTGGTTTTCCAGGTGATGCAAATAGTACTATTTCACCAATGAATCCAGCAAGTGACAAATTAGGTGGTACCAATGGTGGGGGTTATGCTTGATATAACAGTTTGATAAGTTCAACAAAAGGTAACAAAAACGCAAACGGTATACAACAATTAGATGTTAATCAAAAGTTAAAAAACAAAAAAATCAAACTAATAAAAAATGAGAACAAAGAGAGCTTTGGAACAATATTACAAGAAAATAGTGACGAAGTAGAATTTAATAATACAGGTTCTTTACTTGTTAACACTGCTGGTGCATTAAACTTTGATGCTCATATTAATAACATCGGTAGTTTTTTAGATAATATTTTTGAAACAGAATCTGGAGCAATGATATTAGGTGAATTGATGAGTTATTTATTACCAGTAGTTCCAATGTCTAGCAAAAACGGTTTTGACGCGCAAGCAATATCTCAAGTTGAAGGTTTTAAATTGGTGACATCAACTTGAAGTGCGTTAAAAAATATAATAGACAATGAAAATGTCAAAAAATATTTACAAGGAGTTGGACTAGATATTGCAAAAAAAGCTTACTCTAATTTAGATAAAGCACCAAACCCAGGATCATCAATAGCAGGGAATGAAGATCAAATCGGATTTGATAAGTTATATGGGTTAATGCCAAATGACAAAGAAAATAATGGAACTAATGCCAAGTACATTTTAAATATGATTGATGATATAGAAAAAGTTTATTCAAATTTAAAAGACTCTAAAAAACAAGAAGAGTTCGCAAGAATGATGTTCATGGATGACTCACCATTTAAAAAAGCATTTGAAGAACAATTAAAAAGTATCGACGCAGATGGAAGTTTATGAGAAAATACTATCCAAAAAAATGGTATTGGTGGAATCAATATTATGTCGCTTATGAAAAGACCATTCGAAGATGCAATTAATGACGATATTAAAGAGGAAATGAATAAAGCTGCTGATTATATGAGAGAACTTCAAAAAAAGAAATTTACTAGTTTGAATTTAAAAGAGAAAAAAGTTTATTTAGAAATGCTTGGTTATAAAAATGGAAAATTCACTAAAGATAGTTTTCTAGGAAGAGCTTTTGAAGGTTTAAAAGATAAAAATATTAGGGGAACTAAGGAACTGGAATATATT
This sequence comes from Spiroplasma apis B31, assembly GCF_000500935.1. Lineage (NCBI taxonomy): Bacteria > Bacillati > Mycoplasmatota > Mollicutes > Entomoplasmatales > Spiroplasmataceae > Spiroplasma > Spiroplasma apis. Next base: position 748,162 of record NC_022998.1, on the reverse strand, counting down.
TTTAAAGGCTTTAAAAATAAATTATCAAATAAAATGAAAGAACCACATGATAAAGTATTTAAATACTTAGTTGATGATGAATTCTGAGATAAAAATGTAACTTATGTTTCTTCAACAAGTAATACAAGTATTGGAGCAAAGATGGAGTTTGATTTAACATATAAAGGAAAGGGCGATACTACTTCAAATGCTTCAAAACAAACAAAAGAAGTAGATGTTCCAGAAAACTTCAATCCTTATCAAACAATAAAAGATAATCAAAAAGATGTTATTGAAAAGTTAGGAAGTAGAATAGACACTTCTAGAATTTCTGGGGAAGTATTAGGCGTTAACAGTGGTGTTATTAGTAAAGATGATCTCAAAGCTTATGATGGTTTAGGAGACTATAATAAATATGAGTCCGTTGAAAATAAATATAAAATAGTTTGGGAAAATATCAGTATAGACCCATCTTCACCACATTGAGTTATTACCTCATTTAGATCTTTTAATAATGAAGGTAACGAATTCTTTAATATTTACTAAAATGTTGTAAAAAATAACATTAACCGCCGAGAGTGGCGGTTTTTTTCATTTTCTCCACTTTTAGTAGATTTTTTTCCAAATTAGTATAAAATTTTTCTAAGTTTGGATAAAGATTTATTTTAAATTTAGTTCAGACAATTTGAAAGGAGTTATAAAATGGATTTAAATAATATTGATAAAGAAGAACTTTTAAAAGTTGAAAAACCACTTTATTTATTTGAACTTGGTTATGTTGAAGCGTTAAAAGCTGTTGGCGATACAATAAAATTTTCAAATATGAAACATTTTATATTAGGAATATTAGCTGGAATTTGAATTGGGGTTGCTTTTACTGCTGCATTTTATGCATCATATGCACTATCAGCACCATCTGCACAAAAAATACTATTGGGGGTAGTTTTTGCAACCGTCCTTTCTCCAATCTTTTTTGTTGGTGGTCAGTTTTTAACATCATATTTTTTTATTACTTTTAGTGTCATAAAAGGATCGGATAAAGTGATGACCCTATTAAGAGCTTTTGGCTTTATTTATCTAGGAAATATCATAGGTCAACTATTTTTTGCTGTTCTATGACAATTTAGTAGTTTTGGACAAGATTTAGAAATGAATACTTATTTATATAATGTTGGTGTCTCTAGATTATTTGATATTGGTAAATCAGCATTAGCATTATCAGAATTTAATACAGGAAACATTTCTGTTAAGGATTATGCTATTACTATTCTTAAATGTCTTTTTTCTGCTATGATGTGTGGATTTTGCGTTACTGCTGCATTACCTGCATCTAAGTCTGTAAAAGGTACAAACGACCTTTGTGCAACTATATTTTTAATGTCGGTTATGATTTTCTTATTTGCAATTTCTGGTTATCAACACTGTGTTGCTAATTGATATTTATATATATTAATTTTGTTTCAAGCAATCTGTCAAAACGATATTTTAATGCATGGTATTCATCAACACTCATCCATTATGGTATTTATTTACTTATTAATATTCAATTTACTGCCAACATTGCTTGGAAACTTTATTTCTGCAATATTGCTAGGTTGATTACTACATTTAATTAATAAAAGAATGAGCAATAGATATATAGCTTATAATGGTGCAATCAATGATGTTTCAAGATCTCTAAAACTTCAAAAAAAAGTAGAGGAAGAATATTTAAACTCTAAAAAAAACAAGTAACTTTGAAATATAAAACTACTATTAAGTAGTTTTATTTTGCTACGTTTTTAAGAGGTTATTGGTTAGTAATCCTTAGTTTTTTATACAACAAATATGAAACTTAAAAAAATTTTTTCATATTTTAGTTATAAAATATATACATAATGTATTTAAATTCATAAAAGAAAGGTAGTATAAACAATGGTTTTCACAAGAGGCAATAAAAAATCATTTTTAGAGTCAAAAATTAGTTTGTCATTAGTCATTTTATGTTCAATTTTTGCTATACTTCCTTGCTTAGATATTCTTTTCAAAAATGAGTTTGGAGTAAAAGCTTATTTTACTGCTAAGTCAACAATAAGTTTTGTAATCTCTTTGATTTTTATAAAAATCTTTGTATTTCAATTCAAAAATTTTGTAAAAAGTTATAATGAAGAAAAGAAAAAAATTACTTCTTACTTTTACTTCTTTAAGAATAAAATGTTTCATAATATTATAAAAACAGGTTTAATTTTAACAATATTTATCTTATTAACTTTTTACTATATTAACTTCTTACAAAAAAGTGAATTTACTGAGAATTTTTCAAGAAATAACGGTTTAATTTACAAACAAGGTGATTATTGAGCTTTAAATTCTGTCACAGATATAATGAATATTTTTAATAATTATTATGTTAAAAACATAATTTATCTATTGGTGTCTTCATCATCATTGTTTTTTGTTATTCTTGGAACAGGTATTATCATATCTTATACTTGCTTCAAAGTCTCAGAAGTAAGAATGCAAAGAAAAATTATTAAAAGTATTGAAAAAGTATATAGAATGTCAAAAATATCTAATAAAAAAGAAAAAGAGTCTAAATTAGAGTTTAAGAAATTCCTACTTGAAAAACAAGCTGAAAATAGAATTGTTTTTATAGAAACTTATTTATATACTTTATATAAAGTTATTTTTAGTGAGGTTAAAATACTTCGAGATACTAAAAAGGCTACAACCCCACCATTAGAAAGATACATTTAATATTTACAAGTGTGATTTCTAATTGCTAATGAATTTTTTAATAAAATAATATATTAATAATAATAGTCGGGATAAATCGCCAGAATTTTTATAATTCAAGGCGATTTTTTTGTAACACGAAAAGTAATTAATGAACTTTTTATATAGTTGTGAATTGATAATTTTTGATTACATTTAAAAGTTTCTAGAAATATTAAGGTTATAATAAAATAAATATAATTTTTGTAAAAATACATATAAAAAAGATAACACATGTTTTTTTTGAAAATTGATTTAAATAAAAATTTTAAATCAAACAGGGAGGATAAGAAAATTGATTGAAATTAAAAATATTACAAAAAAATACGGAAATAAGGTTGCCTTGAATGATGTATCATTAAATATTTCTAAAGGTGAAAATGTAGCGATAATTGGCGCAAACGGTAGTGGTAAGTCAACCCTTGTAGAAATTATTTCCGGAATCCAAAAACCTTCAAGCGGTAGTGTAAAAATGTCTAAAAATATAGACGACATAATCGGTATACAGTTTCAGGAAGGTAACTGGCCGACAAAAACAAGACCTTTAGATTTAATAAAGTTTTTTAAAGGGCAAAAATGATCAGAGGATAAGTATGTTGCAGACATTTTTGAAATCTTTGAAATTGAAGAAATCTATAAACGCGATATTAATAAACTTTCACTAGGTCAAAGACAAAGGTTAAATTGCTTTTTAGCAATTATTAACGATCCATCATTGGTTGTTATAGATGAACTTATAACTGGTCTTGATTTGAGAATACATTTAAAACTTCTTTCATTTTTTGAAAAGATGAAAGAAAGTAAAGAGAAAACTTTATTAATAGTTTCTCATATACCTGACGAAATTGAAACCTTGTGCGATAGATTGATTGTTATGAAGGATGGGAGCATTTACGAAGATATAAAATTAAATAAGGTTATTGACGAGCACAAAACAGTAAAAAACTTTTTAGAAAATCATTTTAGAAATTCGAAGGTACAAAATGAAATCAAAAATTAAATTTACAAATTTAAATAGGTTACTTTTCTTAGTAACAAAGATTCTTTTCAAAGACCCAAAAATTTATGTTGTTTCAATTTTGATCCCGATGGTATTATCATTTTTACTTTATTGAGTTTGAGGAAAAATGATTGTGAATGTTATTTATACACCTCAGTTATTTGGATTTTTATCAATAGGAAGCATAATGGTTGGATTTTATCTTTCTCTTGTTGTTACAGAATGAAAGTCAACTAACTTCTTGAAAAAAATAAAAGGGTCTGGAATATCGTCATTAGACATAATGCTTGTTCTTTTTGTCAATGCTATTATCTTTTCTTTTATTTCAATTGTCTTTTCTGCAAGTCTAGCTGCAATAACAACTAGATTTATACCAATGTTTCCAATTGACTTCTCTATGCTGATTAATGCAACTTGATATATTTGAATATTTTTTCTACTATCAAGTTTTTTGATGTCAATTGTTTCTTTAATGATATTTATATCAATTTCAAATATTTCAAACAATAAATATATCATCTTAGCAATCAATACAGCAGCACTATTTATCATTATATTACTTTGTGATTTAACAATTATTCCTTATATCACATCTAAGATAAAGTTTATTGCTGTTTTAGAATATTTAAACCCTTTGAAATATTGTGTATGAATAATATATCTAATCACATCGTACCAATTCATAGATAGTTTTGGAATACAACAAATATTATCTACAAATAATATAAGTGGTTTATTTGTATCTTTTAACAATATATACATACCTTTGTTCATATCAGTTTTAGTTCTAATATCTATGTGTCTATATATTAAATATAAATTTAGTTGAGGGGTGAAAAATTAATGAATAATTTAACTTCAAAAAACAGTTTTTCTAGAACTATTCTATTTACTTTTTGTTCCTCAATTAAATCTTTTAAACTTTATGTGTACATGATACTAATACCATTTCTTGTTTATTTGTTTGCTTATTTTTATACATCTAATTTTGACTTAAAAGTAGTAAATCCTGCAATTATGGTAGTCAAACTAACATTACCATCTATTTTCTCGATCTTTTTCATTACTTCAATGATTTCTGATTGAAATAATTCAGTATTTAACAAATATCTTTCAATATTTAAACTAAAAAAGATATATATGATACTTTCTATATTGTTGGTTTTTATTATTTTAAATATTTTATCTTTATTTATCTTTATGATACTTTGCTCAACTGTAGATATATTTCTTCAAAATAAATCATTTTTAAATGCATTGAATCTTAACTATTATAAGGAACTTGTTAATCAAGATACAGTTAATTTTTTATCAACTTTTAGAAGAACACTGGGAATTATATTTGTGCTTCTTTTATCTATTATATTTAGCTTTATTTATGGATATTTCGTTGGAACTTTGATAAAGCAAACTGCTTTAGCACAACTTATCAATATTTTGATAATATGTTTGATACTAATATTTAGCGAACATATAGTCAGTCCAAACGATGCAACTTTTACAAACAAAATAATGTATTTTGGATATTTGATTCCAAATAAATATTTAACTTGATTGATCTATTTATTTTATATCGATATACAAGTTGATAGTGGGTTGATTAATCTAGTAATCACTAACTTAACGACTCATCTGTTTACAACAAATTACTTGATTACTTTCTCAATTATTATCTTTGAGTTTGCAACAATCATTGGTCTGTATTGAACTACTTTGTATCTTAAAGAAAGGAGACTAACATGAAAAAATTAATTCTAACTATACTATCTACATTCTTACCGATATCAATTACTAGTTCATCAATTTCTTGCTCTATTTCTAATTATAATGAATTAAAAATAGATGATATTCTAAATTTTAGAGAAACAAAGGTTGATTATAAATATATGAATAATTGACAAGACTTGTTACTGCAAAATGCCACAACTCTTGCTAAGTATTTCAAAGAGTTTAATAATAACGTTTATGCAGAAGCAAGAAAATGGAAAAAGGGAAACATAAACTCTTTAAAATCTCAATTGCAACCGTTACCTCAAAAAGATCTGGATAATGATATTTACGAAACCAAAATATTCGTTGATTTAGAGTTTCCTTATAGAAACTCTCCTGAAATTCCAGTAAATGGATCATTAGTTGCTACATCAACCTTAGGAGAAGTAGAATTCATTCAAATATATAATTACAAATATCTTAAAGATAAGGGATATATTTTTAAAGTTAATATAACTTCTGAAGGTTCATCCAGTTTAGATTTACCAATTAGTTTAGTAAATGAGAATGACCCAATCGATGAAAATGGTGCAATTTATTTCAAGGGTAGTGATATAGAAGGTTCGGCATATATTAATATTGAAGCGATTAAGGATAATAAAACTTTAAAATTTAAACTTAATGTCAACAATTATAAAAATGACGATTTATCTTTTTTACAATGAAGAGCGTTTATATATCTTAAATATTTCCTAAGTGATCAACACGTTATGCAATCAATTGCAGCTTGTTACTTAGTTCAAATTTATGCTCAAATGATGTATAATGCTTGCTACAATAGTCAAAAAGACTTAACAGCAAAATTACCGTTGTTAGATTTAAGGATGTTAAATTTATTGTTTTGTGCTAAGAACTTTGATATGTTTCTAGGGTATATAGAATTTTGAGCACCAATTGAAGAAGAAGATTTAGAAAATACTTGATACTATTTCTCATTTGATTTTTATGTTCACCCTATATTCAACTCAAGTAATCTAAATGATACTCAAGTTTTATTTAGTAATCCGGTATTAAGACTCTCAAATAAGCTTTTAAACTTTGCAATAAAATCAACTGAGAAGTATGAAAGTTTGAATAGAAAGGAAAACTAAAATGAAAAAATTAATAAACTTTATGTTATCCTTATCTATCGTACTACCAACCACTCTATTTGTAGTATCGTGCAATATTGGTGAACTATCATCAAACAAGTTCCTTTCTTCTTTGAAGGACTTTGATTGAGAAAAAGATTCAAGGGGAAACGACATTAATGTACCTACAGTTAGTGTTGATTATTTACTTAAGAATGAATCAGACTTCAATTTTGAGGAATCAAATGAAATTGTAGAACCTAATTTCAAAGGTAGTTATTTTGATTACGATGTGCTTGACACAAATTTCAAAGAATCGTCTTCATTAACAAAACAAGCGGTTACAGGAGTACCTATAAATAAAATATACTCATCAGGTAATACTTGAGCGGAGTTTGGAATTACTTCAAAAGCAAGAAAAGGACTAAGAGCTAATACCATCTTGGAATGAAACAATAATAAGGATATTGATTTAAAATACGGTATGTCAACTGAAAAATTACAAAAACGTACCAAAACAGCTTTAAAGTCAGTAGAGACACAAGATGAAAGAATCTCATTCGGAGACATTAGAGATCATTCGAGAGTAAATGGTTCATATCAAGCAACTAACGTTGGAACCAGAAACACATTTGAAAAAACTATTTCAAATTATCAATATAGAGACTATTTATTTGATTGAGGTCAACACGGTAACATCTCGCCACCTGCTGCAGATGTGATAGACGCTGGACATATCAATGGAACGCCTGTATTTGGACTAATTTTCTTATCTGGATATGGTGGTCTTTCAAGAAATGACGTCGCGGACTTTTTAGAAAAAAACTCTGATGGTACATATAAAATTGTTGATGTTTTAATTGATATGGCTATAACTTATGGCTTTGATGGTTGGTTCTTTAATGATGAAGCAAATGGGGGTTGACCACATGGTACAGTAACTTCTTCAAATTATGCTTTTGATGTTGTAAAACAATATAGAGATAAAACTAAAAATAGTAACGATGAAAAAAAGAAAAACTTAAAGTTAGCATATTATAAAGATAGTGCAACTTATGACCAAGTTAATGGAACACCTGTTTATGGCGACTATGTCAAAACTGCTGAATACGCAGACATTGCGCAATTAGATTTTAGAGTTAGTCCAGATACAAATAATCGTTACTTAACTGATAACAAAATAAATCCTAATAAAGTTCATAATCTAATTGAACTATCAGCAAACTATGGTTTTATTGGTAACTACGATTTTAGAAATTTAGTTTATGGTAAAGCAAGTACGAATCCAGATGAAAATGAATACAACAAAAATATTTATCAATCTTTTTCTTCATTCTCAGGTGCTGGTTCAGGGGAGTTTGGTAGTCAAGCATTCCAAATAGCAAACAAAAATGTTGATTTGACAAATTATCAACAAAGATTAAACTCGTTCTTATATGCTCAACAAGTAGCTAATTTATATGAAAATTATATGTTCTCAGGTTTAAACTCTTCATTATCGTCAAAAGACAAAGGTTTAAACGCTAATTACCGTAATAATGTTTCCAATATGATTAAAGCCGATCCAAGAATTGACACAGGGAATGAAAAAGTTGATGATAATAATCCAATTTATAAAGTTTATGATTATAAAGAAAATAACGGATTAATTTCTAATAGTTTCGGGATTGGTAACATTATTCAAGAATTTACAACAATCAATGATGAAAACTTAGCAGATAAAGGTGGTATAAAATCGAACTTTTCACTTGGTAATGGTATAACTTTCTTAAATAGAAACAAAGAAGGTAAGTTATTAACAAAAACTAGCAATTATCCATGAACAAATAGAAGATTCACAGATTTAAACCCTACATACAATTTTGATATGAAACAAAATAATCAAAATAATTTATCTTCACTACCTATTACCGGTGGTTTGAATGGTTTTTATGATTACTATGATATTTATCAAAAAGGTAACTCACTCGCTTTTGGAGGACAATTAAAACTAGATGGTTCAATTACTGAAGGGACTTGAAAAGCAAATTCTATTTATGATTGGAATATAATGGGTAGCAACCTTTCAAAAGATTCTTATGACATAAGTTTTATAGTGAAAGCAAGTCATGATAACAAAGTCTTGAATGATGTAATTAAAAATATAAATGTACTTACTACTTTTACTAATGATGGGAAAAGAGAGATAATTGAATCTCATAAACCAGTTATCGAAAATCTAGAAGATGGTTGATCAAGAATTACAATTAAAAATATTGCAACATCAAAAGAAAAAACTCTAGCAAAAATTGGACTTAAAATTAATGTAAATGATAATACACAATTTAAGTTTAATGTTGGTGAGTTTAATATCAGCAAAACTACTAATCCTTATAAAGGTGCTAAAGTTAAAAAGTTAAGTTCAGAAGCTATCATAACAAGAGGAAATGGAAATACAAATGTTCGATTAGAATGAGAGACAGACAATAATAATTATGATTATTTCGAAGTCTATTATAATCTAGTCAATAAATGATATCGTGTTGGTGAGTCAAAAATCAAGGCAGCATATATACCAAATCTGCCATTTAATGAAAATATGCTTAAAATTGGATTAAGACCCGTTACACAGGATGGAGAAAATAATACATTAAGCATTTTCAAAATAAAATTATAAAATTTAATACTCGAAATGATCGATAACTAAAATTATCAAAATAAGAAAATTCTCTAAGTAATTATTGTGTTTAAAAACATAAATCTTACAAGGAGAATTTTTTTTTATGAAAATTTGTGCCTTGAGAAATACGTCATATTATTATTTGATACCAAATATGAAGTTGTGATTAATCATTATATAATTAATGTTTAAATACAAAAAAATTAATCAACATAATGGAAAGGGAAAATCAACATAAAATAATAAGAGTTATTAATTTGTGATTTAAATAAAAGATTAAATTTACTAGAAGTGAGAAATGTAGTAAAAAAAATTTAAATGAATCAATATGAGTTAAGTGTTTAATGATAAAGTATCATACAACTATGAATGTATATATAAGAAAAGTAATTGTATATGAATTTCAGGAATAAACATTGCTTTTTAAGCTTAAATAAAAAATTAATGTGAAATGAGTATTTGTAAATAAAATTTATATAAAATACAAAATTAATTAATTTTGAGTTACAAGATCACATATACGTTTAAACAAAATATTTTTATTTATGTTTATTAACAATTAAAATCTTATTAATCATGAACAATATTTTTTCTTTATCAAAGAAAAAAAAGTTTTATAGGAAAATTCTTAAAATGTTTTTATTTGTATAATTAAGTCATTTGAAAGTCTAATCTTGAATTTGATAATGTAATTTAGTAAACCCTTATATTTCCGAATATATAGGCTGAAAAAAATATTACTATTTTGTCAAAAACCTAATAATACGAAAGAAACAACCTCGTTAGGAAATCAACCAATTAGTGAAGCGAGATAATTATGCAGAAGTAAAATGATATTGAACAAAATTAAACAAAAAAAAGTTTATTTATGTCAAAACAAAGATCAGTTTTAAGTTTTATGAAATTTTTTTAGAATTGGTTATACTTATCACGTTATTTTTTATTAAATTTCGTAAATGTGTTAAGGTAGAACAATTTAGTATGAATAATGTTAAAAAAGCAAAATTTTAAATAGAATCTTCTAAAATAAATATAAAATTAGAATATGAAAATATATGATAAAAATTGAAATTTTAAAGATTTTAGTATGAAAGAATTAGTTCACGGGATACATCCTTATCCAGCTATGCTTATGCCGAGAATTATAAGAGCCATACTAAAGGAAAATGAAGATATTAAAAGTTTTTTGGACCCTTATATGGGCTCTGGAACTTCTATTGTAGAAGCACAAATGCAATGCGTAGATAAAATATATGGAGTAGATTTAAATCCTTTGGCTGTATTGATTGCAAAAGTTAAAACAGACACATATAATATAGACTTACTTAAGTCAGAGATACAAAAATGTATTGATTTTGATTTTTTACAAATTGATTTCAAGATGTTTACATTTAATATAATTGATACATGATTTAAGAAAAACACTATAGAAGATCTTTCAAAAATAAAAAGTTATATAGATAAAGAAGTTAGTTTGGAAAATAAAAACTTTTTCAAGGTTTGTTTTTCAGAAACTATAAGGGCTTGTTCTATGACAAGAAATGGAGAATTCAAGCTTTATAGAATTCAAAAAGAAAAAAGAAATCTTCATAACCCTAACGTTTTTGATTGCTTTTTCAATATACTAAAAAACAATTTATTTATGATAGAAGAATATTCAAACTTCAAAAAAAGAAGTATGATAAAGTTGTTTAATAAATCGGTTTTAAACATTAGTGAACAAGATATTCCAGACAATTCAATTGAACTGGTTGTTACATCTCCACCTTACGGAGATAGTAGAACCACTGTAGCTTATGGTCAATTCTCGAGATTATCAAATGAATGGTTAAATATTGAAAATGCTAATAAGTTAGATAACTTGCTTATGGGTGGCACAAAAAATACAGAGGATAAAAATTATGTTTTTGATATTAAAGAACTCGACGAAACAATAAACGAGATAAAAGAAAAGGAAAAACATTTCAAATCTAAAAGATATTTAGAAGTAATTTATTTTTTTGTAGATTATTATAATTCTATAAAAATGGTTTCTAAAAAAGTAAAAAAAGGTGGAGTAGTCGTATATGTTGTTGGGAACAGAAGAGTGAGAAATATAGAAATACCATTGGATGATATAACGGTAAGAATGTTTGAGAAAAATGGTTTTAAACATAAAAAAACAATAATAAGAGATATTTTGAATAAGAGAATGCCTAGTTTAGCTTCAAACTCAAATAACAAGGTTGGTGTTATTCCAACTATGTCTAAAGAATATATAGTTATAATGTGTAAAGTTACCTAAGGTAACTTTTTTATTATTTATTTAGGAGAAAATATGGAGACTATTAATAATGAAGTGGGTCTAGTGAATCTTACTTACAATGTTTTATTTAAAACATAGATTCAGACATCTACAAAGAATTAGTCATTCATTCTCATTCAAGTGAAGAATCTATTGAAAGCGTGTTGACCTACAAAATAGACTTAATATATTAACTTATTTAAAGTATCAAAATGTGAAAATGTATCTATTTTTTTCATTTTCCTTACTTAAGAAACAAAAAAAACAAAATAAATAAAGTTAGGATTTTAGAAACTGTAAAGAACTTTGCAATTAATAAAATTTTGGTGAACCTAAAGGTAATATTTTTTTTATAATAAAAGATAGAAATGAATAGAAATGTGGTTGATTTAATATATTACACGAACGAAAAATAATGACTCAAGCTTAGATGATAAACATTGTGTAGATAGATATATTGAATTCATGATAAACTATTCAATTTTATTAGCTAAATGATCGATAATTAATCAACAATAGCAATAATAATTGAAGATGTTCAAAAACAGAAAAAATTCACTTATTTGATAAAATGTAATATGAAAATTTAAGTTTCACAATCAAAAAGTTAAAATTAATTGAAGTTTATATTTACCCAATAAATTAAAATAGAAAAGCAACAAATTCAAGGGGTAGGAGATTAGGGAAATCTACAAGAATAGATAATATAAATTATAAAAATATGATAGGTGATGTGAATACTTTTAAAAGAAAACTCAGCTTTTAATATATTCCTAAAAGCTCTATCATTTAGTTCCATAAATATTCATTATAAAAGTTATTTTTTTGTATATTAAAATATGGTATGTTAAACCCAAAAAAATCTATATTTTTTATCAAACATAATTAGAAATAATAACAAAAAATACAAAAAGTATCAAATTGAAAAAAGTCAGCTAACGCCAGCACTGTTATTTTATAACTGTAGAACTTAATTTTCCAAACTATAAGCAATTTTAATTTTTTACTTGAGAATAATTGAATCTTTTTTGATTTGAATAAACCGAATCAAAAAGTCCAAAACCCTCTTATTTTTTCCCACAGCGAAAAGTATAAAAAGATTGTAATTTCAACTATTTATGATAAACTTAAATTATCCTAATTCTAAGGATAGTTTAGGCCTATTTATGATAGGTAGGGTGTTCCCTTTAAACAAGATGAAAGCACATTGTGTGCTTTTTTATTAATAAGAAAGGTAACGAAATTGTCTAAATAGAAAATTGGTGAATGAGTCGTATCATTTAGCCCTGTGAAAAATGACAAGAAAAAGACCGGCAAAGGTTAAGAAATAAATATATTTTGTCAAGTAAAAGGGTCACCCCAAACTACACAAAAATTATGTATATAATTTTTATAAGAGGGTTCTTTTTTATGGCTAAAACAAAACTATTTACTGCAGATGAAAAAATGAAAATAGTAAATGAGTTTTTATCATCTGATATAAGTGCAAAAAAATAGCAGAAAAATATAATATTAAACAACCATGTACTATTTATCAATGACAGAATAGGTATATAACTAGTGGGTTCTCTGGTTTATTTGTCAAAAAAAAGGCAGAAAATCCAGTATTGATAAACAAAAAAACTTCGAAAACATAAAACAAGAGTTAAATTTTTTAAGAAAAGAGATGCAAAATAAAAATAAGGTAAATAGAGAGTTAATTAATAAGGTCGAAATTATGGAAAAGTTCACAGCATCTCTGGTAAAGGATTTAAAAAACAAAAAATAAACATTGAATTTTATAAAATAATAAGTAAATACTTGCAAAAAAATATAAAACTTTCATGATTATTAAATCTATTAAACATTAACTTTAAAACTTATAAAAGTTGAGTTAATAATGGTTCAAAAGATTATAAAACAAAAAGAAATACTTCTTATGATTTATTCATAAAACTAGTATTTAATGATTGTGACTTAAAATATGGTACACACCGTAAATGAGGGCATAAAAAAATAGCTTTAAAATTCGGTATTGGTAGAAAAACAGTTTTAAGTTCAATGAAAAGTCAAGGACTTTTTCCTGATAATTGTGAAAAAAGTAGAAAGTGAAAATCTTATGTTAGTGGCAAAAAAGAACCTGTAAATACTGCTCCAAATTTATTGAAAAATCCAATTACTGGTAAAGTAGATTTTTTTGCTTCAAGACCATTGGAAAAATATGTTTAGATATACCAGAATTTAAGTTTAGTAACTCTAAATTATATATGTTTGCATATATTGATGTTTATTCTAGATTACCGTTAAAAACTTATTTTCAAGTAATCAAACTACAAAAGAATTATAAAATCACTATATATATTAAAAGATAACTACAATATAAATAATTCAATTATCCATACAGATAGAGGAGCCCAGTTTAGAAGTATTAATATGATGAATTTTTGTAAAGCAAATAAAATAAAACAAAGTATGACGGATGGTTATGCTTTATGACAAAACGCAATAGTAGAAACATTCTTTAATAGTTTCAAACAGAATTATCTTAAAGGATATAAATTTTCAAACAAAAAAATATTTTTTAACTTAAATGGAAAATTGTATTTGAAATTATTCAAACAATAGAATAGTAAATAAATTAAAAATTGCAACTATAGAAATGTACAAGAGTAATTTATTAAAATAATTGTAGTTTGGGATGACCCTTTAATTAGAAGAAAATATTAGAAAGCATAAAAAAACTTATCCTGAATATGAGTGAACAAAATATCGTTGATAAGTTAGAATGAGATAAAAAAATGATAAGTATTATGATTAATGTTGGAAATGAAAATAATGAGATTATTATTGTTGTTTCGCACAAAGTTAACTTCCCTAAAAGATTAAAAAAATTGTTAAAAAATCTAAATTTTGAAATAAGTAATTATATAAGTATAATAAAGATATCTAAGATGAATTAAGGAGTTAAATTGGAGATGTCAAAATGTAGTGCAGAAATTGAGAAAAATAATAAAATTTTAGAAGAAAAAATAAATAATTTTTTACTTGATCAAGAAAACAAGTTTAAAGAGCTAGAAAACAAGTTTAAAGAGCTAGAAAACAAGTTCAAAGAGCTAGAAAACAAGTTTAAAGAGTTAGAAAACAAGTTAAAAGAGCGAAAGCAAAAAAACAATCAGCTCCAAAAAGTTTTAAAAGATAATGAGATTGACTTTGAGTTTTAAAACTATGTTATACTTAAATTAAGTTAAATAGAACACTAGCAACGCTAGGACTCTATTTTTTTTGTTTAATTTAACAGCTCTAACTAGCGAATGAATATGATTCTCTAAGTGTACATTATGTTAAAAAACATAAAATTATACAAGGAGAATTTTTCATATAGCTAATTTAAAATGAAACAAATCAAACATTCTAATTTTTGAGACTAAAAAAGAGTTGATTATCAAGCATTTTGATCAAAATTTATCTTATAAAGACTTATCAAAAATGCACAATATTTCATATTCAACAGTTAGAAGAATGTGTGTAGATTGAGAAGTTTTTGGTGATGAGTCGCTTATTTCAAAAACTGGAAAAAACAATAAGCACAACGGAAAGATTATAATCAATCCAAAAGATCCAAAAGATAAGAATATTGCAGAACTTAATAAAAAATTGAAATGATTAGAAATGGAGAATGAGGTCTTAAAAAAGTTCAATGAACTGATGGAGGATTCAAAAAAAAAATCATAAAGTATTACAAAACTATAGATAAATATAATAGAAAATACACGGTTCTTTCTTTATGTAAATTATTTAATGTCACAAGAGCAAGTTGTTATCGCTGATGTGGTAAAAATAAACCGGATTATGAAACAAAAATAGATATGGACTTAGCATATAAAATAAAGAATTTATTTATAATAAACAATGGAATTTATGGTGCACCCAGAATAAAAATAATTTTAAATAATTAAGGCATAGTAGTAAGTCAATCTAAAGTTGCTAGAATAATAAAATTATTCAATTTATATTCAGTTATAAGAATTAAAAAGATGTATAGAAAACCAAAAGAAGTCAAAAAAATAACTTATGGTCCTAATCATGTTAATAGAAATCGATCTTTGTATTCAAAAAATGAGCTTTGAGTTACAGATATTACATATATACCTTTCAATAAAAAATTTGCATATTTAAGTGTTTTGAAAGACGCAAACACTGGATTCATAGTAGGTCATGAGGTATCTTTAAAAAATGACATAGATATTTACAGAAAAACACTTGAGAAAGCTTCGCTTCATAGACAAGATCTATCTAAGAAACTTATTATCCATTCTGATAACGGAAATCAATATACATCTATATTTGCAAAGCGTTATGCTAAAAAAAATAATATTATAATATCATTATCTAGACCAGGTAATTCTATTGATAATGGGATGTGTGAAACCTTTTTTTCATCATTAAAAGAAGAGTGAAAAATAAAACTAAAGCAGGATGAGTTTCTCAAGTTGAAATTAGCAATCGACAATTATATAGAATTTTACAATTATGAAAGAATAATGATTAAACACAAGAGCCCCCAGCATATGCTTATTTAGATTTCAAATTATGAAAAAAATACTTCAACCAAGTTTGAAGTATTCTTATAAAAAACATTTTGTATACTTGACAAAATATATTTAATTAAATAGAAATGTGGTTGATTTAATATATTACACGAACGAAAAATAATAACTCAAGCTTAGATGATAAACATTGTGTAGATAGATATATTGAATTCATAATAACTATTCAATTCTATTAGCTAAATGATCGACAATTAATCAACAATAGCAATGATAATTGAAGATGTTCAAAAACAGAAAAAATTCACTCATTTGATAAAATGTAATATGAAAATTTAAGTTTCACAATCAAAAAGTTAAAATTAATTGAAGTTTATATTTACCCAATAAATTAAAATAGAAAAGCAACAAATTCAAGGTGTAGGAGATTAGGGAAATCTACAAGAATAGATAATATAAATTATAAAAATATGATAGGTGATGTGAATACTTTTAAAAGAAAGCTCAGCTTTTAATATATTCCTAAAAGTTCTATCGTTTAGTTCCATAAATATTCATTATATAAGTTATTTTTTTGTAGACTAAAAATGGTATGTTAAACTCAAAAAAATCTATATTTTTTATCAAACATAATTAGAAATAATAACAAAAAATACAAAAAGTATTAAATTGAAAAAAGTCAGCTAACGCCAGCACTGTTATTTTATAGCTGTAGAACTTAATTTTCCAAACTATAAGCAATTTTAATTTTTTACTTGAGAATAATTGAATCTTTTTTGATATGAATAAACCGAATCAAAAAGTCCAATACCCCCTTATTTTTTCCCACAGCCCTACTTTATTGACATTTTTTGCTTTTAATATATGATTATATAAAGAAAAAATGTGAATTGTATTTAAAAAATTATTAGCTTCTATATCAGTTTTATTAAAAGAAAGGATATAAAAATGAAAAAAATATCATGCTCGCTTACATCAATGTTTTTTTTAATAAATTCAGGGGTTATTGTAAATGCATGCAATGCCAAGCTTTTTGATCCAGATGCACCTAACATAAAAGTTTCTAACATAGAATTGAATAAAAATAAATTAAGTGAAACTAGTACAATAGAAGTACCTGAATATTTAGACGGAATAACATTAACAGCTACTGAGGATCAAAATGTTCCTAATACAGCTTACAAATTGAAATTAGAAAAACAACCTACGAAAAATAATTTAATCGTAAGCTTTACTGTAGAAATAGATAAAGATAATTTACCAGATAATGATTATGAAGAAGTATATCGTGTATCATATGGAGAATATGTAGCAAATTTTCTTATACGTTTTATTGTATAAGGCCAATTAATAAATTAATTTATTAATAATTTTATTTAACTAAGTAAAAAAAAGAAAGGATATTGCACATGTTTATTGATTATGTATTTCAAACAATTTTTTTTGTATGCAGTTGATGTACATACAATTATTATAAAAAAGATTATAAAGAAAAAATTTTGAATAAAAACCCAATAATATTTTATTTATTTTGAGGAATAATTCAATTGATTGTAATAATTTCATATTTTATATTTCTTACAATATATTTATTAAATAATTTAAAAAATTTAGATTACTTATATATTCCTTTTACAACATCTGCTGGAATATGTCTATTACTTTTATATATAAAACAAGTATGATTTTATTGATCAATTAGAAGATTGATCTTAGAAGTTGTGTTAAAAGATGAACATAAATCTAAAAAAGTAGCTAGTGGAATCAGTTCATTTATTCCTATAATTGGGTATTTTACAACTTTAATATTTTATTTTTGAAGTCAAAAACAACTATTAAATAACGACTTTAAATTAAAATCAATATGATATTAAGGATTTTAAAAAGCAATTAGTTTATTTTTATAGTAATATGTGTTAAAAATAACCTGTCAATAATAAGCAATTATGTTCCAAAATACAAGAACTAGTAAATAGATCTTGTATTTTTTTTATTGAATAGATATCAGTTTGAATACCTTCACGGAGTATCAATTTTAGAAATCTTTATATTTTCACATTCTTCTTCAAACAAAGTATCTTTATTTTCATATAATCTGTTATCTTCAACTTCAAACAGGTTATAAATTTCATTCCCATAAGATGCAAACAATTTATCTTCACTAGTTTGCATAATCATTATCTTTATTTAGGTTTTAGATAAACTGGTGTAAAACCAACGCAAGCAAATCATTTTTGTTTTGAAAACTAATACTGTGACCACTATCTATAACTCGCTCTGTTCTATATGAAATACAATATTTTCATCTTTATCAAATGGTCTTTTAATGTTTGCTAAACTTTCTATTGGAATACAAAACATTGCGTTATATTGTTCAATTAACATTGGTAAATGTTCGTTTAATTTTTCAATGCTATTCAATCCCATAGTTCTAATCAGTGAGGTCATCTATTTTGTAATGTACCAAAAGTTCTTTCAACAAGAGCTTTTTCTTGAGGAATAGAAGTAGTTTTTTTTCTAACTCCTAATGAATGAAAAATAAATTGTAATTGAGTCTTAGAAACACTATTTCCCTCTAGATCTCTATTATTTTTACTACTAAAAACATTTCTATTATCACTAACATTTAACTCTGGCAAACCATAAGTTTTAAATGCTAATTTATAGATTTTGTAGTAACTTTCAGTAGTCTCTTGTTCACTAAAATAACCAACTAAAATTCTTTTGCCTGCTTTATCAATTACAAAATGTAAATGACATTTTATATCTTTGATTCATTGATGATTTGAAGCATCAGTTTCATAAATCTCTCCAAATTTTGTTATTTTTCTTTGACTTGGATGGGGTTTACTTGTTATAATTCATTTTGAAATATACTCTTCTAAATAATTTTTGTGCTTTGCTGCTTTTAAATTTCTAAGAATATCTTTTTTTGTTTTTCTATGTAAAGTTTCGATTAAAATTTTTTCTTGGAGCAATATTTTTCTAATTGAAGATTAACTAATTTTGTTTTTTTCAAACTAATTCTCAATAATGTTTAATGCTAAAGTCATAATATGTACTTTTAAATAGTTCAACAATTTCATCTTTTGTACTTTGTTGAATTTTATTAATTGGTGTCTTAAAAGAGTTTTTGTGAATAAAAGCTTTTGGCACAATTTTTTTATACTCATTTAATTTTCTTCTTGTATGTTTAATGCTATATCCAAGTTGAAATGCAATATTTTTAATTGAGTCTTTATTTAGAGATAGTTCTTTAATTAATCTTAGTTGTTCTTGTTTCATGGTGTTTAAAAAGTTTCTTTTCATAATTTTCTCTATTTATTTATTATAAATGAGTACATAATCGCTTCTTATTCATATAAGAAAAAGAAATTAAACTTATTTTTTAGTATTTTTTTAAAATGAATGTGATATTAAAAATCCAAATAAAAATTAATTAAAAAGGAGTTTGATTGATTTAGCTTATTTTTTAAATTTAGAACCAGTTTCTAATTTAAAAAAATCTCTATACCCCTTAAAATTTCTCACATCCGTATCATTAAAAAAGTGGACTTTAATAAATCATTCATCTAAAATAAATTTAGGTGATAATAATGAAATATATAATAAATAAAGATATTTAAATTTATAAAGGTAAAGGGAAAATAATTATAGATGATTTTGAATTTTTAAAGCAATAAAATTAAAATTTGACAAAAAAAATGATAGAAGTATTATTATTTTTAAAATCAAAAAAATCAATGTTAGATTTTATAAATGAGTTTAAAATAAAATCAGTTAACGAAGCAGAAAACATAATATATCATTTAATGGAATTAAACATTTTGAAAATATATAATAATAAGAAATGTATAAAAGATAAAACTATTTTAATAATAGGTTGTGGTGCAATGGGGAGTCTGTTGTATTTATCTATAAGTAAATTAAATTACATAAAAAAAATAATATTAATTGATGATATAAATGAAAAAAAAAAAAAAAAATGGTAAATTCAAAGTAGATATTCTTGAAGAATTATGTTCAAATGACTCTAAAATTATAAAAAAAAAACTAAAATTAATTCTGTAAATGAATTATGCAAAATTTTTAAAAATTATTCACCAGATATTTCTATACTTTGTGCTGATGAACCTGATTGAAAAACGAATGCAAATATTATTAAACAAGTATCTAAAATTTTTTCTAAACCTTATATTTTATCTAAGGGTTATATAGGAAACATTACTGCATTGCCTGAGTTTTATTATCCTAATGATAAATCTGAATGAAATATTGATTCCGGAAAAGAAGAATTATTAATAAAAATTGAAAACAAAATTGAATTTCATGAGTTGTTACCTTCTATATTTATAATTACTAAACAAATAGATTTTTTTTAGTAATAAAAAATCTATTTTTTATAAAGAAAAAGGTTTCATAGACAAAAAAACATTAATAATTAAAAAAATGAAAAAAACTTTTAAATTATTTTTTAAAACAGGAAAAATTCTTGAATGCTTTAGAGGTTTTAAACAATTAAAGACAAAAAAGTATGCAAGATATATACTGGATAAGGAATGATATAAAAATCATTTCATAAACATTCCAAATAAAAATTTATCTTCAGCTACTAACTCTATTATTTTTAGATATATGACCTCAATAATTTTGTTTTTTTGTCAGATAAAAGAAAAATATAAAGAAATAAACATTTATATTATTTTATACAATGACAGCAACATTGATAAATTTTCTAAAAAAATTTTGATAGTATTAAGAGAACTTTTAGGTATAAATTTTCAAGTAATAAAAAAAGATAAAATATATTCAAAAAGAAATGCCAATTGATATAACATTAAAGTTTCTTGTTGTAGAGGATTTTATAACGAATTTAAAGTTGATTGAAATAATGTATATTATATAATTCATATTATACATTCGTTAAAATTTTATAAAATTAAATATAAAATAAATCTTTGAGAGAAAGCATTTAAATTGGTTAAAAAATCATACGAAAAAAGGTTATCAATCTTAAATACTTTTAGTTATTTTGTTAGAAATGATTATTCAATTGCTTTAAAATATTTGAAAAAACTTATTCTTAATTCAAAAAGTAAGTTTGAAAAAATTAACTTAATTGCATTCTACAAATTAAAAAAAACATAACAAAGAAAATGCTTTAAAATATATAGAATCAAAATTTACAAAAAAAGAAATACTTAAACTTAATTACAAGAATGTTTATTGCAATTTGTTAGCTAAAAACTATTCTTCAATTAGTCAAGATTATTTTTTTGTAAAAAAAGTTTTACTAAAATGTTATAAGTATTCTAAAAATAATGTAGATCTTATATTTGAATTATTAAAATATGAAAAATTTAATAAAAAATGAAAAAAAGTTTTAATTAAAATGATTGATTATGGATATTATGACAATAGAGTTTTAGAATGGATGGAAATCGATACTTTTAGTGATTGGATAAAATTATCTTACAATATATTTAATCATTTAACTAATAGTGAATTAAATATTAATTGTAAATTTAGTAATATTAAAATATTAATGTTATCATAAAAGTTTTAAAAAGGAGCGGAAATAATGAGTGATATCTTAGAAATTTTAGAAGATGCAGAAATTATCCAAGAAGCTTTAGAGCAAATGGGTAATTGTTGAAACTTAAATCATTAGTTTTTTTCTGTACTATAACACTTTAAATGTTTTATAATAAAAAAAATAAAGTGTTTTTTATTTTTAAAATAAAAGATATAGGAGTATATTATGAAATATTTTAATAAATTGAATTGATTACAATACATGTCATACACATTTTCAACTTTATTAGGTAATGTGTGTTATTTGGCAATGTCATATTCTTTTTCATTCATTATTGATAAAGCAATTGAAAATAATTTTAATAGTTTTTTATATTGATCAGGACTTTCATGTTTCTTTATCATAATGCATTTATTACTTGAATATATTGGAGAATTAATTCTTAATTCAGCTTTAACTTCTTTAAATACACGCCTTAGAGAGATTGTTGCGAAAAATACATTTAGTGATGTCTATCAGCTTAATTTAGATTCAGGTGAATTTATAAATATGAATTCAAATAAAATTAGTCAGATAGAAAATAATTATTTTCAAAGCATTTTTGAAATTACAAAATGTTTACTAGCAATTATTGTGAGTTTTGTTTTAGTAATATATATTAGTTGAATTGCTTTAATGCCAATTTTGATTCTGTCTATAATTGTTACAATCATTCCCTTCTCAATGTCAAAAATTAGTCAAAAAGCAGTTAATAAAACTAATGAAGAAAATGATAAATTTTTACAATCTTCAAAAGATATATTCAATTCATATTGAACTTATTGAACTATGAATTTATCAAATAAGCTAATAAAAGATATAAAAAGCAACTCTTTAAAACTTGAGAAAAAAAATAAAAGAATGAAAAACATTATGTCTTTAAGTTCTTTTTTAAATCAACTAATTATTTTTTTGGGTCAAGTTATTTTAATAATAGTATTTAGTTATTTTTATCTAAAAGGATTCATTAATAGTATTGGGATTATTACAACTTTAACTACAATTAGTGCAACATATGTATTTTTTGGAAACAATAGTATTAGAGCATTTATGAAAATTTTATCTTTTAAAAAAGTACTAAAAAATGACTATAAATTAATAAATAAAACAATTGTTGATAATTCAAGAAAAAATAAAGAAATTGATTCAATCAATGATTTGCAAAAAATAAAATATGAAAATTTAAATTTTAAGTTTCAAAATGATAATAAATTTACAGTTAATAATTTTAATTTAGAAATAAATAAGGGTGATAAAATATTGATTCGTGGAAAAAGTGGAATTGGTAAAACAACCTTATTAAAATTATTATTTAATCCAATTGCAAAAAACTCAGGAGAAGTTTATATTAATGATAAAAAAATGGCAGAAAAAGAAATTAGAAACTTTGCATCATATGTGAATCAAGAGAGTATTTTGAATAAAGGTACACTTTATAGCAATTTAGTTATTGATGATAATTATGAAAATAGGCAAGAAGTTTTAAATTATTTTAACCTATTAAATATGAAAGATTTAATTTCAAAATTACCAAATGGTCTTGATTCTATGGTTGAAGATAATTTTTCTAATTTTTCTGGTGGTGAAAGACAAAGAATATCGATTATAAGATCATTATTGTCAAATAAAAGTTGATTTTATTTAGACGAAATAACTTCTTCGCTAGATGAAAAAACTGCTAGTATAATTTTTGATATTTTTCTTAATGATGAAAATAAAACGATAATAATGATTTCTCATAAAGTAAATAGTGATATTTTGAAAAAATTTAATAAAATTATAGATTTATAGATTGACTAAATTTGAATATGGGAGTCTAAGTAGACCATTTATCTATACTTGCTGTAATTTAGTCCATAATCATAAGTGGCTTATTTTGTTTCAATGCTCTTGCGATTGATATTCTATGTACTTTACTACCAGATAAATCTTTAAAATCATTTATTATAAATGTTTTTAAAATACTATTTTCTGAACATTTTGATTAGTTAACTTGACACAAAACTTCAATGATTTTTTGGTTACTATTTTTTTAAAAAAACAAGTTAATATATCTCTCAATGATGCATTATAAATTATACTTTCTTAAGGATTGTATTCAATTAAAGTTAGTAGATTCCTTTTATCTTATTTAATGTAGTCTAGATTATTATTTAATTTATATGCACTTGTTGTTTATAATTTTTTATCTTTATTAGTTATCTAAAGTAGTTTTACGAACTTCAACTACTCAATATATGATCTAACATTAATACGTATTTAAAGTATTTTAAAAAAATCAGTTGATAATATTTCTTACTTATTCTTTTTAAGAATACTAATTCAGATTTTATTAAAAAATTATTATCCTAAATTAGGTTAAGTTCTTTCAAAAAAAAGTTATGCTAAAAAAATATAAACTAACTAATTAAACTGGGAAAAATAAATTTTACTCTAGAAAGAGGTAAATATATTTTGTTAAGTATACAGAATGTTTTTTTATAAGAATACTTCAACAAAGTTTGAAGCATTTTTTTTATAATTTGGAATCTAAATAAGCATATGCTGGAGGTCTCATGTGTTTGATCATTATTCTTTCATAATTGTAAAACTCTATATAATTGTCAATTGCTATTTTCAACTTGCGAAACTCATTTTGCTTTAGTTTTGTTTTTTACTTTTCTTTTAATGATGAAAAAAAGGTTCCACATATTCCATTATCAATAGAATTACATGGTCTAGATAATGATATTATAATATTATTTTTTTTAGCATAACGCTTTGCAAATATAGGTGTATATTGGCTTCCGTTATCAGAATAGATAATAAGTTTTTTAGATAGATCTTGTCTATGAAACGAAACTTTCTCAAGTGTTTTTCTGTAAATATCTATATCCTTTTTTAAAGATACCTCATGAACTACTATGAATTCAGTGTTTTCGTCTTTAAAAACACTGAAATATACAAAATTTTTTATTGAAAGGTATATATGTAATATCTGTAACTCAAAGCTTATTTTTTGAATACAAAGATCAATTTCTATTAGCGTGATTAGGACCATAAGTTATTTTTTTTGACTTCTTTTGGTTTTCTATACAACTTTTTTATTCTTATAACTAAATATAAAATGAATAATTTCATTATTCTAGCAACTTTAGATTGACTTACTACTATGCCTTGATTATTTAAAATTATTTTTATTCTGGGTGCACCATAAATGCCATTGTTTATCATGAATATATTTTTTATTTTATATGCTAAGTCCATATCTATTTTTATTTCATAATCCGGTTTATTTTTACCACATCAGCGATAATAACTCGCTCTTGTGACATTAAATAATTTACATAAAGAAAGAACCGTGTATTTGTTATTATATTTATCTATAGTTTTGTAATACTTTATAATTTTTTTTCTGAATTCTCCATCAGTTCATTGAACTTTTTTAAAACCTCATTCTCCATTTCTAATCATTTCAATTTTTTATTAAGTTCTGCAATTTTCTTATCTTTTGGATCTTTTGACTTGATTCTAATTTTTCCGTTGTGCTTATTGTGTTTTCCAGTTTTCGAAATAAGCGACTCATCACCAAAAACTTCTCAATCTACACACATTCTTCTAACTGTTGAATATGAAATATTGCACATTTTTGATAGGTCTTTATAAGATAAATTTTGATCAAAATGCTTGATAATCAATTCTTTTTTAGTATCAAAATTTAGGATGTTTGATTTGTTTCCTTTTAAATTAGCCATATAAAAAATTCTCCTTGTATAATTTTCTGTTTTTTTAACATAATGTATATTTAGAGAATTATATCCATATTTTGAAAATGAGATGAATGATTTTAGTTCTTTGATTTCTAACGGCGAATATAGTATTTATTTTATAAAATTAAAAATAAGTATATATATTTTGATAGTTACGAAAACGCTTTAGAATAATATTGACTTAATATCCAATACATCAATTCAATATGTTAGCACTTATGTTTACTATTTTTATTATTTAGATAATTTTGAAAGACTAACTTGAAGTAATGAGAACAACTTGAAAAAGTTTTTCAGTGCGTTCATAATAAAATCAATGCATAAGAAAAAGAAATAGGTGTTAATATGAAAAAATTAATTAGTATTATAGGTTCTGCTTTTTTAGTGGCGCCACTAAGTATCACAGTTGTATCGTGTGGTTCAAAAAGCTTAAAAAGAGATTTAGATTCTGTAGTTACAAAAGATTTAGGCGAGATAAAAGGTGTAGAAGACATCCCAACACTAGAAACAATTGTTAAATCATATGAGAAAAAAACTGGAGATCATTTTTTATCTCAATATCATGTTAGGTTTGTAGGAACTCCAACAAAAACCCAAGCCACAATTGAACCTAATGAAAAAGGTGTTCAACTTACTGGTTCAGTTACATTTAACTATGATTACAAACTTATACAGCCAATAATTTGATCATCGCAATCAAAAGTAAACCTTGAAGTTAGGGAAAGTGATACAATTTTTGTTGATATAGATAACAGTTATGGTACAGCTAAACTTGAAACAACTGTAGAAGATGAAAGAGATAAAAAAATGATTGAAGTTACTTCTATTGAAAAGTTGGAAGTAAATAATGATATCGATAAATATAAATCAAGTTATAAAATTAATTACAAAGTTAATGATTATATAGCTAAGGATTTAGAAAAAGAACAAGAAAATATCAAAGTGATAATGTCACTTAAATATAAAGAAGTAACTAAGGATACTGAAATTGTTGTACATAGAATTAACTTAGAAAGTGATAAATTAAACCCCATTATAACTCGTAATTGAGACATAAATAATATGGCAACTGAAGAAGAAATAATTAATGCTTGAAACTTGAAAAATCCTAAATATCAATTATCAGTAAAAAAGGATGTTGAAGTTATAAGAAAAAAAGAGCAGGGTAGATTTGTATACCGTTTAAAAGCAAGAATTAATGCAACAACATGGTATCGTGGGTCTGTGAACCTTTTATGAGGAGGATAAATTATTGATTTACAATAATTATTGTAATAAGTGGACAAATCTTAAGAAAATTATAATAATTTATTATCTTTATAAAGATTACTTAATAAATGGTTACTAAATTTAAAATAATTTATGATTCAAAAACTTAAATTTTATGAAATATTTTCTTATATAAAAGTGTGAGAAGTAGATGTATGTCTTAAATGATGATTTGGTGAAAAAGATATGTTTGAAACAACATTTAGCTAAAAAGAGATTTGCATCTCTTTTTTTTATTGTCTTTTGACAAGAATAATTTATAAGAATCCAATGTATTTTACTTTCTGCTTTTTTTAGTAGCGCCATTAAGTATCACAGTTGTATCATGCATTCAACAAGTAGAAAAAAAAGTCTAAATTCCGGAGATACAAAAGATTAAGGCGAGATAAAAGGTGTAGAAAACACCCTAACATTGGAAACAATTGTTAAATCATATCAGAAAAGATTTGTAGATCATTTTTTATTTCGGTACGATGTTAGGTTTGTAAGAATCTAACAAAAACCCAAGCCACATTTGAACCTAATGAAAATGGTATTCAACTCACTAGTTAAGTTACATTTAACTATGATAACAAACATATACAGCCAATAATTTGGTCATCTTTTTTAGGTCAAAACTTTGAGGTTGGTAAAAGTGATACAATTTTTGTGTATATAAATAACAATTATGGGACAACTAAACTTTAAGCAACTTTAGAGAATGAAATAGATAAAAGAATTGATTGAAGTTACTTCTATTGAAAAGTTGGAGTTAAATAATGATATGAATAAATATAAATCAAGATATAAAGTTAATTACAATGTTAAAAATTATTTAACTAAGGATGTTTATAAAGAACAAGATATTTTTATGAATATAATTGGGTGAGGGAAATATAAGGAGGTAATAAATAGATCGAGTAAATATTTATAACTGATGTAAAAGCAGTTTTTATTTTGATTATAAAAAGGAAATAAGGTGATTTAAAGCGCAAATACGCAAATAATGAATAAGCATAACTTAATTAAATGTGCTGTGATCTGCTAAAAATTAAAAAAGTCATGACTAACTTAAAGTAAATAAATCAAATATCGCTAAAAAAATAAAAATGTATGCAATTTTAATTTATTGTATTGCATAAATGAGAAATTAAAAAAAAGGAGCGATTATATTTACCCCTAACTAAGTAAAGTTTCTTTAAATGATTAAAATTTAAATAAAAATTAAATATAATAAAGATATTAGGAGTTGCCTCAATATCTTTCAACTAAATATGTTTAAAGCCAGTAAAAAATCGAAAAAAGAAGTACTAAATAAACAAAAATTAAAATTGAGGCTTGAAAATTATGAATACAAACAAGGAAGTTAAAAAATTTAAAAAAGATTATGAAAAAAACTTATTAAAAGCTATTTTTTTTGAATCTTTTACTGAATTTAATAGTTTTGGAAAGTATACTTCTCAAAACGTGCCGTTAGTAAAACATGGTTATGAAGAATATATTTATCCTGATATTTCTAATTTAAAGCAAAATGATAAAAGAAGAAAGAATCTAGAATTTAAAAATGAAGAGACAAAAGTATATTTGAATATAAAAATAAATCTTGAGAAATTAGAAAAAGATGATTGATATAAAAAAGAAAGCTTTGATATGTCACTCTTTGTACAAAAGTATGTAGAATTCGATTTTGATCGTAATTTTGCAAGATTTTTAGATAAATTTAAAAGATCTTATCATTTATTTGTTGAAGGTTACATAAAAACTACCTATATTAAGATAAAATATATCAGATGTGATGCAGCTAATAGTATTTATTACAATAACGAGAACAACATGAAAATTTATGAAAATTATAATTCGGATGAACATAGTGATTTTTTGAATAATGCAAAAGCTTTAAATGATGTATTTAATAATTTTCATTTTAGAAATTTTAGATGTAGTTTAAGCAATTCCTCGAGTAGGGAAAGATTTTTTCAAGAGTTATTTTTTAAAGGTGATCAAAAAATAGGATTGATATATTATGAATTGACGCCTACTTTAACTTGCAAAGGATTAGAGTTAAGTAAAAATTGATTTATCAAAAACTGAATGTTCATTTTAAATCTAGTCTTCTCAATAATTTTGACTCTACTAGGTTATTTTTTATAATTTTTTCAAATAAAAAACGCATCTAAATTTATCATAACTTCTTAGATGATTTTGTAAGAGTGTTATACACTTGTTAAATTCAGATATTTATAAGTGAAATAATAGTTACTTATTTCCTCATTTGTTTGAATCAATTAAAACAAGGTTAATAAAATGCTTTATTTTAAAATAAGTACAATAAAAAAAACAAAGACTAAAAGAAAAAAAATATCTAAGTATTTACTGAGATTATAGTAATGAAGTAATTTATATGCATATATAATTATAGTATTTAATAAACTTATATGAAAACAATTATAAGATGCTTTGGGTTAAAAAACCTATATAAATACTATAAGAATCTCAAGATATATAAAAACTTAAAGAAGAGAAAAGTAACGAAAGTTTAGACTTCAAGCATGTAGGTTGAGTATATAAATGATTAAAACCCAAAAAAAGTGTATAATATTTCTAGACATAAGGAGTAGGTATCTTTATTCTTTCAGAGAGTTAGTGGTTGGTGCGAACTAATATTATAAAATACCGAAGGTTGTATGGTTAATTAAATTAAATATTTTAGAGTGGACTCTACTAATGAGTCAATCAGGATGGTACCGCGGATTTAATTCGTTCCTTTTATATAAGAAGGAACGATTTTTTTATTTAAAAAGGAGAAAGTATGAAAAAAGAGTTAGAAAAAAAATATAATCACTTAGCAGTGGAAGAAAATAAATATGATTTTTGAATGGAAAAAAATCTCTTTGTAGCAGAAAATGATTCAAATAAACCACCATATTCAATTGTTATTCCTCCCCCAAATGTAACTGGTAAGCTTCATTTAGGTCACGCGTGAGATGGTGCCCTACAAGATGCACTAATTAGATACAAAAAACTATTTGGCTATGATACCTTGTGAATTCCTGGAATGGACCATGCGGGAATTGCAACTCAAGTTAAAGTTGAACAGAAATTAAAGGAACAAGGAATTTCTAGATATGAAATAGGTAGAGCGAAATTTTTAGAAAAAGCTTGAGAATGAAAAGAAGAGTATGCCAATACTATTAGGGAACAATGGAAAAAACTTGGTTTAAGTTTAGATTATACAAAAGAGAAGTTTACATATTCTCCAGAAATGAATAAAATTGTTAATTTTGTTTTTGTAGAGATGTATAAAAAAGGATTGATATACAAATCTAAAAGAATAATCAATTGAGATCCTAAACAAAAAACCGCTATTTCTAATATCGAGGTTATTTACAAAGAAACAAATGGTGGGATGTATCACTTCAAATATATTTTAGAATCTAATAGTGATAAATATTTAGAAATAGCTACTACAAGACCAGAAACAATGTTTGGTGATGTTTGTGTTGTTGTGAATCCCAACGATAGTCGTTATACAGACTTTATCGGTAAAAATGTTATAAATCCAGCTAATAAGGAAGTTATCCCTGTTATAGCAGACGAATATGTCGATATAGCATTTGGAACTGGGGTTATGAAGTGTACACCCGCACATGATATTAACGATTTTGAACTTGGTTTAAAATATAATTTGGAAATGCCAATTTGTATGAATACAGATGGTACTTTAAATGAGCTAGCTAATGATTTAGAAGGATTAGAACGTTTTGAAGCAAGAGAAAATTTGGTTAAAAAATTAAAAAATGAAGGAACATTCATAAAAAAAGAAGATATTGTCCATCAAGTAGGTTATTCTGAAAGAAGTGGTGCTATTGTTGAACAATATCTATCAGAACAATGATTTGTTAAAATGGAATCTCTAGCAACAGAAGTTATTAATTTACAAGATTCTGAAAAAGAGATAAACTTTTATCCTTCAAGATTTAATGAGGTTCTTTTAAAATGAATGGAAAACGCTAATGATTGAACTATCAGTCGTCAGTTATGATGAGGGCATCAAATACCTGCTTGATATCATAAAGAAACAGGTGAATTATATGTTGATACCAATCCACCAACTGATATTGAAAATTGAGTACAAGATGAAGATGTTTTAGATACATGATTTTCTTCTGCTCTATGACCTTTTTCAACAATGGATTGATCATCAACCAAAGATTCAAATTTAATGAAAAGATATTTTCCAGTTTCAACAATGGTTACAGGTTATGATATTATCTTCTTTTGAGTAGCTAGAATGATTTTCCAAAGTCTTGAATTCACAGGTTATAAACCGTTCGAAAACGTTCTAATACACGGACTTATTAGGGATGAAGAAGGCAGAAAAATGTCAAAATCACTTGGTAATGGCGTGGACCCTATGAAAGTTATTGAAGATTATGGTGCTGATGCATTAAGATTTTTTCTTTTAACTAACTCAACCCCAGGTCAGGATTTACGTTATAGTGAAGAAAAAATAAGATCAAGTTGAAACTTTGTAAATAAAATTTGAAACGCTTCAAGGTTTGTCATGATGTATATTGATGTTATTCCTGATGAAACAAACTTTATTTTAAGTACGTCAAACTTTTCTTTTGAAGATAACAAACTAGAAAAATGAATATTAAATCGCTTGTCTGTTACTAAAAAAGAAGTTAAATCTGCTATGGACAAGTTTGAGTTCACAATTGCTGGTAAAGCTTTATATAATTTTATTTGAAACGATTACTGCAGCTGATTTTTAGAGTTAGCAAAAGCTAAAATTGGTGAAAATAATAAAGCTGCATTAAAAACTAAAGAAACTCTTGGATATGTACTTAAACATATACTTATAATGTTGCATCCATTCATGCCTTTTGTGACAGAAGAAATTTATCAGAATTTTGATTTAAAAGAATCTATAATGTTAGAAAGCTGAAGTGAAGTTAATTTTGCATTTGAGAATGACTTATTTGAAGAAGTTATTTTAGAATCAATAACAAAAATACGTGAATTTAGAGCAATACATAACATAAAAAATACTATTTCATTATCTTTTTACCTTAATTATTCAACCTCTCAGGAGTCAGAAAAAATAAAAAGTCTTGTAAATATTTTGAATAAATATTTAGGTTTATTATGTAATTCAAATGTTTCATTAGAAAAAGCTCCTTCAAATGATATTACTTCTATACCTTTATATGATTGTTTTTTAGAAATATTAAATAGTGATTTCATCGATAAAGAAAAACAGTTACAAGAATTGATTTCTAAGAAAATAGAATTAGAAAACGAACTTACACGAAGCAAAAACTTATTAAATAATGAAAACTTTTTAAAAAAAGCTAATGCTTCTAAGGTAGAAAACGAAAGAAAAAAATATGATCAGTATGAAAATCAATACAATATAATTTTAGAAAAGCTTTCGGATATCAATAAAAATGATTAAATGAAAACCAATTAAGTTCATTGGTGGTGAAAGAATTAATTTAATTCGGTGTGAAGAAAAATATAAACATGATATATTTGAATATTGTAGTGACGAAAAGATAAATTATTTTCTTTCATTTGAAGTACATAAATCAATTACTGATACAGAAAAAAATATTCAAGAATATTATTTAAATGAACCAGAAGGAAAGTTTTTAATTCAATTAAAAAAGAATAACAAGGTTATAGGAGCGATAAATATAAGAAGTTATGAGAAAGATTATGGAATAGGTTATGTTGTTAATAAAAATTTTCAAAACCTCGGATATTGTACAGAGGCTGTAAAAACTTTAACTGACTTCGCATTTGAAAAATTTAAATATAAAAAAATATATGCTTTACACGATATTGAAAATGTACCATCGGAAAGAGTCATGGAGAAAGCAGGATTCATAAAGACTGGAATGTATTATGATACTATCAACAAATACAATAAACCCTCAAAAGATTGTGTGCATCTTAAAAAACTACAATCTTAATATTTTATAAAGATAATAAAAAATCCTTAAATAAGCGATGATTGAATTCTGTCAAAGATCTATCTCGCCTAAAGGATTTTTTTTTTTTTTTAAAAAAAAAAAAAAAAAACGTACGAATATATTTGTGGAGGGTACTTTGAAAAAGATTCATTACTTTTTTATTATTTTAATTTTGTTGTTAATTGCATTTTGTATTTTCTTATTTACTCGTAACAACAGTACGGCAACTATAAATAAAATTGACAATAAGATTACTCTGAAAGTTAAATATAACATACAACTAAAGGATAAAAATCTTATGCCTGATTATATTGAAAATTTAAAAGATGCAAAAGATGAGTATGATTTATTAAAGAAAAATAAACTACTACATTTGTATAATATTTTTTACGTAGAAAATAACAAAGATTACAAAAGTAAAAAAATAATTAACTTATTGCCAAAAGAACATATACAAACTATAAAAGTATCAAGATTTAAAACTACCGTAGGCTTTTTTGAAACTAGGGGAATATCAACCAATGTTAGTAATAAAACCGTAAAAATATTTACAGATTATTCATTAAGTTTCGAAATGTGTTTAACAAAACTTAAAAAAATCTATGTTGGGAGTGATTATAATAGGCAGTTTTTTAAAGAAGCTTTATGGCGTTTGGTTAACTAATGTTAACTACATCATATTGACAGCTATTAATATTGTATTAGTTTGTTTAACAAAGAAACTTAATTCTGATTATTTTACTTGATCAATTTACTCAATTCTATTTTTAACATACCTGATTGATATCAAAAATAGCTATAAATTCCTAATAGTGTGGGTTATATTTTTGTGTCTATTTTTGATTTTCTATAAATACAATCTGTTTGTAATCAATAGTATAAATTTTTACCAAGTCTATGATGTCAAAGATAACTATTTCCTCTTATCAAAGGGACTAGATAAATATTATTTAAGAGTAGGGGAGATAAAATTAGCGGTAGGGGAGTATGTAAAGATAATAGGGGAGTTTAAAAAACTCAATGGTTATGCTAACTTTTGAGAGTTTGACTTTGGTTCTTATTTAAATGACAAAAATGTTATCTATGAAATAATGAATTATACAATTGAAAAGTATAGCTTCCATAATTTACGTTATTATTTCTTTAAAAACACTCAAGGTACTGAATTGATGAACCTATTTTTCTATCAACAAAGAACAAATGACCCTATCTATAAAAATCTTGTTGAGTTAGGTTTAAGTTTTATGTTAAATCTGAGTGGTTTTTATTTATACGGTATAGCTTTGATTTTTGATAAAGTAATTTTTAGAAAATGCAAAAAACTTCAAAAGTATAAAGTAATTTTTACTTTTTTACTTTTGATTTATTGTTATTTATTAAGGTGACCAAGCATTTTACTGAAATTTATTATATTTTCATTCATAAATTGGTTTGCCAAAATAAGGGGTATCACTCTGAAACGGACAATAAAAAACTCCTTGGTATGGAGTATAATGCTAATTTGAGACCCTTTATATGTATATAATATTGGTTTTATATACTCATCGGTAGTTATTGTGTTTTTAAAAAAGTTTCAAAATAGAAGAATGTTTTCTAATATAGTATTGAATTTTATAAATTTAAATTTAGTGTTTATTCCTATTCAAATGTACTTAGATTATAAAGTTTTTTGAATAAGTGAAATACAACAAATGTTTTTGCTTCCAAATATTTCTATTTGCTATTTTTTATCTTTTTTTGGGTTTCTTCAGTTTCTTGATCCTATATTTACTTTTTTTTATTCCACTTTAAATGAGACAGTCGCTTTCTTGAAAACTAATAATGTCATTACTCACTGTGGACATTTCAGTGTTTTTTTGATATTTGCTTATTATTTGTGTTTGTTTGTTTTCGTGAAAAGTGAATTAGCTCGTAGAATAACAAAAAATTTAATAAAAGGGACGTTACTATTAATCATATTTTTTATGATTCAATGAAATCAATTTAAATTAAACTATTCATCAGTTGATATGTTAAATGTTGGTAATGGAAACAGTTTTGTATTGATACATCGTGGTGAAGCTTTTTTATTTGATACAGGTAAAGGTAAGGGTGGTTATGGTAAAAACCTTTTAAAAGATTATTTGAACTATCTAGGGGTTCGTACTGTCAATACTGTTTTTATTTCACATAATCATGAGGACCATTATAATTTATTGGAAACTATCAAGGATGAATATAATATTGAAAATATTTTTTACAACTATGACAAGGTGCAATATTTTAGTTATAAGGATTTAAAAATAGACAACTTTGTCGAAAATGGAAATAAAGATGAGAACGATAATTCACAAATTTCAGTCGTCAAAATTGAAAATAGAAAAAAGGTGTTTACGGGTGACACTACTAAGAAAAGAGAATATAGAGTTATAACGGAAAAAAGATTTATAGAATCTATTGGAAATGGAGTGGATTTATTGCAAGTAGGTCATCATGGAAGTAAGACAAGTAGTTCAAAAGAATTTATAAGCTTATTAAAACCAAAGTATTGTTTTATTTCTGGTGAAAATATTCCTAGTAGACCTTTCCCTAATATAGAAACTATCAATACTTTGAATGAAGCTCACTGCAAAACTAGTGTTACATATTCTAGGCATAGCTTTAGATATGAAATTGATGACAATATTGTTAGAGAAATAAAAAAAGAGTTATAAAACTCTCATAGAATAATTATTTCATCAATCTTGATTTTTCTCTAGCTGCTTTGTTTGCTTTTCAAATTCCTTTAGTTACTGATTTATCAATCAAACTCACTGCAGTATTGATTAAAGTTGTTTGTTCTTCAAGTCCATCTTTTTTTGCAAGTGCTGCTTTTTTGATAGCAGTTTTGACTTGACTTCTAAAAGCTTTATTAGCCAAACGAGATTTTTCGTTAGTTAAAATACGTTTCTTTTGTGATTTAATATTTGCCATCTAATTCACCCCTTTATAGTAAAATTTCACATATACAAAATGATTATAGAGTATTTTGGACAGCAAAACAAATAAAAATACAATATTTTACAAAAAATAGTGTTTAATTATATTGAAAGAAGAGTGTTAAGTATGTTTTTTATCTATTCTAGTGACAATTATTTAATAAAAAAACAAGTAGAAAAAATAACTAAAAAACTAACGTCTGATCAAGAATATGAAATATATACATATTCTTTGATAGATCACTCAATAAGAAATATCGATGAACAAGCCAAAACATATTCTTTATTTAATACCAAAAAACTAATAATTATTAATGATTGCTGATTTATGAATGAATCAAAAGTTAAATTAAATAGTGACTTTGATTTAAAATATATTGAGAATTTTCTAGAATTAAAATCAAATAATGTAACCTTTATATATACCTTAAACAGTGAAAAAATCTCAAAAAGGCTAAAAATAGTTAAACTTTTTGAAAGTAAAGTGAAAATTATCAAACTTGATCAACCAACATTTGAAACAAAAAAAGAATTAGTTATAAAAAAACTGACCACTTTAAATAAGGAGTTTGAAGAAGATGCAATTTTAGCATTTTTAGAGTTAATACCGATAGACATGTCTATTTTTTCAAATGAGTTGAACAAATTATTGAGCATAGAAAAAAAGATAACTAAGGAAGTTATTAACTCATTTTTCAACAAATATATGCAATATGACACTTTTGAAATAGCCAATGCATTTTTGACTAATGATATTGAAAAATTTTTAAAAAGCTGAAAAGATTACTCAGAAAGTAATAAAGATATATTCGGGTTTTTGATGCTTTTAGCAAATAGTTTTATAATACTAAGAAACGCAATAATATTAAAAGAAGAAGGGCAAAGCAACTCACAAATAGCTTCATATTTGTCTCAAAATCCCTACAGAATACAAAAATTAATGGAGCAAAATAAGTGAGATATCACACAAATTAATGATAAAATCAAATTGTTATATATATTAGATAAAAGTATCAAAGAAGGTATTATCGATAATAAGATTATTCCTTCTGTAATGTTGTTAAAAATGTTTGTTTAATATAATTTGAAAGGTAAAGATTGTCTTGGAAGCACAAAAAATATATGATAGCACTGTAATTTCTTTATTTAATATCGTAAAGAATGAAAAATTAAGAACAAAAATTGTTTTGGATGATAATTTTAAAGAACAAGTAATTCAAATGGTTAACAATCTACTTTTTTTAGAAGTAGAAGAAAAGACTTTGTATAAGGATATAAAATGAAGTCCTATTTTTGGAAAGTCAATTGTAAACATTTTAAAACAAAAAATCAAATTCGAAAAACCAGATAATAAAAAACTTGAAGACATATATGCCGATTATTCTTATACACTTACTTTTTGTTTAAATAATTACAGTGTATCTAGAGATGAATTGAATAATAGTTTGATTGATATCAGTGAGAAAGAAATCCAATTAAATAGTAGAGTATCAGAAGAAATGAAAAATCTTTATAATGAAGATACAAAAGAAAACCCAACTGTTGAAGTGGTGGACAAATCTGATGAACAACCTAATCAATCAAATAGTAATACCAACCAAAATTTCAACAACAACTATAACTATCAGGGTGAATCTATACCGATCCCACCAATGCAAGATCCAAGATTTTACCCATATTTGACTAAACCTAAGTATATTAGGTGAGTGAAATTGGTATTTGGTGTTATGTTCGGCTTGACAGGGTTGTTCTATCTTGTTCTTAATCTATTATTTTTATTTCAAAAACAAAATGTAGGAGCATCTGTTGATGAAATTAAAGATTTATTTGAAAATTGAAAATTCCTTGGTGGAAAAACAGGGATTATCGATAGTGGTTCTTTACTAGGAATTAAATCAGGTCAAGCCAATTACGTTATGATTATTTTAATAATGTTACTGCTTTCATGAATTGTTTATACAATAGTTGCACCACCGAAGAGATACAGAGAACAATTTGTTTTTCCAATTTATAACCTTATTGTTCCAGTAATATTCCTTGTCGCTATCGTTATAACACCTGGTATTGGCGGGTTTTCATATATTTTTGGTATGAATGATTTAGAAAAAAACATTTCAAATCTCCTTTCTACTCAAAAAGATATTCAAATAAATGATGGAGATATAAAAAGATTAGTAGATTTCTTAGTAGGTAAATTTAATCTACCTTTAATAAAAGCGGTTATTTGACTATTATTTGTATTTTTAATAGCATCATTCGCATCATTAATAGTGTTGATTTCAATTAATCCAAGATTAGATAGACAAAAAGTTATCAGAGCTACACAAGAATACCAAAAACTAATTAATGAAGCTCTTCAAGGTCGCAAATATCAAATGGATCCAACTTTATACGAAAATCAAGAAGAGGTTGACAATTTCTACAGAAAAATTAAAGAGAAAAGAGAAGGTCGTAACAAACCTAAAAATGATTAGACAAAAAAATCAAACTATATAATTTAGTTTGATTTTTCATTATAATAATATTATAAAGTAATTAGAAGGTGTGTATTATGGGTTATTATTATCGTCGTCAGTTTAATTTTTCAACCCACAGCATTCACAGAATTCGTCAAAGACTTTTACTGCCTAATGAAGAAGAGTTTTTATTAAAAGAAAAGGTACTTGACTTGATTGAAAGCTCAACTGAACACTTTGAAACTACAAAATACATTTATATTAAAGTTAATAAAAAAGACATTTTTTTAGTTATAGATATAGGTACGAAGACCATAATTACAGCAACACCGATTTCTCCAACTAAACAATTATGATTGATTGAGAATGAGTAAAGAGGATAAAAACATGTTCGAAAAGTATAATGAAATTTCAGAAAAAAAAAGGATCAAAAAAAACTTAATATTACCAAGTAGTTTTTTAGATAAATGAATAAGTACCAAAGAAGACGGTACAAAATGTTTTAAATATATAGATTTTCAATCAGATGAAATAATTGAAGTTGATGTATACAATGAACCTCTTATAAATGTTTTGTTTTCTTGAGACACGAGTTTTAACATTGATAGAATAAATAAAAGATATAATCAAATCTCAAAAATTGCAAAGTCTATAATCGAAAGAAGAGTAGATAAAGAACATGGTTATATTTCTTTGACAGGTAAAGAAGTTCTTTTTATAAAATATTTCTATTTTTTAGTTAGTTTACTAAATGGCGACTACAAATATTTTTTTGTGTCTAGGGATAAAAGATATAGACTTTTCGATGCTGTAAATAAAGAAACACCATCAGAAGTTAGAAGAACAATCTTATCAATAATAAGTTATGTTATATTTGAAATGTACGATTACATATTTACTTCTAGAACTTTTGAAAGTTTATATGATTATGTAGAAAACTCAGGAATAAATTTTAGTGAACAAGAATATAAAAAACAAATAATAATTCCTAATGATGTTGATCTTGAACAAAATTATAAGTTTGTCGATTATTATTTTCACAATATTGTAAATAATACTTTTTTAAAAATGTATAAAATCTCAATGTTGGAAAAATCTTCATTCCTACTTACTAACAAGACAATTGCACATTTTATGGATGAAAGAACAAAATTAAATGTTTTGAGTGTTTTTGTTGTTGATCCTAGATTTGCATTTGGTTTAGTTAATATGGGACCTGGTAGAGGTGAGTACCGACCTATGTTTAAATATTTAACTAGTCAAAATAAAATGGATAGAGAAAATATTTCTGCTTGTGTAAAACCTGAACATATAATTGAAGAAGAGGGTATCTATTTAGGAGAAACTCAAAAATTCTCGTTTAAACCATTCGAACTTGTAGAGAATCAAATTCGTTTAATTAATGATTGTCTTACTTATCGAGATCTAAAACTTGACTTTGAACAATTCTTAAAATATTAAAATTACTAGTTAAAAATTTTTTGCAATATTTGTGGAGGACCTTATGATTATCAAAGATAAAAAAATGTTTAGGTTTATTTTTATTCCCGGAGCAATTGTGTTTATTTTAAGTCTCTCTGCTTTTATTTATGCAAGCCCTTGAGAAAATGATTTAGAGTTAGCTAAAATATTTGAAAAAGCATTGAGTTATGAAGTTTGAAAGTATTGGTCACAGTATTATTTGATGGCTGGTAATATGGATTTATCTGTCTTATTTTTATTATTAGGGTCGATATTATTACAAACGCATTTTCAATATATGAGAATAAAAAAACCAGCATCTTGATACTCTAATCAACATTGATTAACAAAAAGTATAATCATTTTTGCTGGGACTGCTTGATTAAGTGCATGAGCATATGAACTTTGTACTTTGTTTTTTGTGGACAATGGAATTGGTTTAGGTAATGATATAGAAATATTTGATAGTATAAAATATAAAATTGTTGGTAAGTTAGTTGCTTCTTCTTACGAACTACCATTTTTATTTTTTATTATGTTTTATATGATCGTAAGGTTCCCAAAGCGTAAAGATATTTTTGAACAAGAGTATTGAATTGACGCCATCAAAGGTTTGATGTTTGTTTTTTTAAATTATTTTATTATTGTTTTTTTAAAAGTTTTATTTGGTAGACCTTATTACTACAATATCTTCTTTGGTGATTTTTATTCTAAATTTAGCGAAGATTGAAAACAAAGTTATTTGAATTCAGGCTTAAGGTTC
Source organism: Spiroplasma apis B31 (assembly GCF_000500935.1). Lineage (NCBI taxonomy): Bacteria > Bacillati > Mycoplasmatota > Mollicutes > Entomoplasmatales > Spiroplasmataceae > Spiroplasma > Spiroplasma apis. The sequence goes on along the minus strand of NC_022998.1, from coordinate 707,930 downwards.
GGCAGTTTTGATGAATTAACTAATGGTTATACGAGTAATATAAACGGGGAATGACCATGATGAAAAGTTAATGCATTCTTTTTACGAGACAATAACTCTTTTGCGGGTCGAAGTTTTTTTGATTATGCTTTTCCTTCTGGTCATGTTGTATCAGCATTTACTAACGGAACATTCATTTATTTACTTGTTGGAAAAAATAAAAAACGTAAGTTATCAAATTATAAAATAATATTGATGTATATCATAACTTTACACGCAATTTCAATGAATTTTGCAACGGTTGTTATGAGAGGGCATTATATTACAGATACTTCATTCTCTATTTGTTTGTGTTTGGTATCAATACCCATCATTAATAGATTGGTTGACAAAAATGTCTGAAAATTTGTAAACAAATCAAGAATGAAAAGACAACTTGAAAACGAAGGTTTATTTATAAATAAAGGGCAAAATATAATGTTTTATGTAATCAATAATAATAGAAATAATTATATAAGCACTTTTAAAGCATCTAATGAGCATAAAAAAGAGATTTTAATTAAAAAATATTCAATAACTGAATCTAAAATTAAAAAGAATAATTAATATTAGTTATATAATTAATAATTTTTTATAAACACACTTAAATTAATTATTTATTACTCATTTGCTTATATAAAATAACTTGTTATTATATAATAACTTTAAGATAGTTTTGGAGGAAATGTTTTGAAAAAAATAAAGATTTTAAAAAATAATAGAAAATCTAAATTTATGTTAATTTCACTAGCTATTTTTGCTTTTTTATACCTCTTATTCGGAACTCTAATGTTTTTCTCACCAGCAGTTATTGGTGAAACAGGAATTGATGAATCATTCGAAAAAATATACTCATTATTCTATGACAGAGACTACAAGAGAATGCCTAGTATATTAAGTTTTATTTTTTACAAAGATGGTTATTTTATTTTTGTACCAAATAAATTTACATTATTTTATCTACCGTGGATTATAGGTGGCTCAATTTTATTTTTGATTCTAACCAGAATTATTATTCATAATGTAGGTTATAATAACAAAACTAAAAAAGGAGTTGCAAGAATAGTTAAACCTATTAGGGGTTATCAACTAACAATGATAATTTGTTGAATAGGTATAGTAGTGTTGGTATTAGGAAGTTTAATCACCTTGAATGCTTCTGCACCATTCTCGATAGGACTTTTATGAGAATATAGTTTTAAAGGCACTCCTATGGTTAATTCAGAAATTGTAAAATCCTTGTCAGATATATTAACAGAATCAGCAGATAAACTTTATAAAGCATTCTATTGACCTAGTTTGGTTTGGTTTTATGATGGTTTAATTTATACAGCAGGTGATAATGAATTATTAAAATGAGGGTGAATTCTAACACCAACATTGTTAATTTTGCCTATATTATTTATATCTTTTATTGGTGTTATTATAGGAGAATGTGCTTGATGAAATATCAATATAGCTGTTTTAAAAGATATTGATGCATACGTTGGGACACAATTAACTCCTGAGTATGAATATGTTAAAAAGCCAAATCTGAAATCAATAATATTGGAAGCTAAAGAGAACAAAAGTCAAACAAGTGAGTTGAGTAACGAGAAAGAAGAATTGAAGCGAAAATGTTTAAATTATTATAGAACATTATTGAAAATGCTTGAAATATCTAAAAATACTAATAGCAGTCTTTATACAAAAAATAAGAATAAATATGATTTTATTGTTAAAACTAAAGACTCACAAAACTGAAACTTTATTTTTGAGGAGATCAAAGAGAATTTTCAAGATTTAACACATACTGATCAAAGATTTGTAAAAATGATTGAAAATTTAACCAAAAGAAAAGATTTAAATATTTTTGGAAGGTATCTTGATGATTTAACAGAACTAATTAATGATTATTGAGTTGCAATTGAAACATGAAATATTTTAGTTGCTGAAAGTGTTGTAGAACAAATATTTGCAATCGCATTCAGAAAAGAAGCATTACTTGCAAAGGTTGGATACTGCATCAAAGAAAGATTGACAACTCACTTCAGACATATTCAAAAAGAAGCTAATTATCTTAGAAGACTTGATGAAGCAAAGCAAGCTGAAGATTATGAAGATTATCGAGATACTTGTCTAGAAGTTCTTCAATTAATGTCTCCTATCAAAACAAAGCTATCTAATTATGCCAATAAAATAATATATAATTAATCTAATCTAATGTAAATTAGATTTTTTTGTGGAGGGTTTATTTTGAAACTGGTAGGAGTAAGTGGTTTTATTGGTAGTGGTAAAACAACTTTATTAAAATATGTTAAAACTATGAAAAATGTTTTAATCATCGAAGCTGATGAAATAGCAAGAGAATTTTTATATCACAAAGATGTTGTGAGATTCATTGAAAATAATGTCTCAGAAGCAATAAAGGATAATATAATTGATAAAAGTATATTGAGAAATATTGTATTTAATAACACATTTTTAAATAACCAGTTTACATCTCTCATGTGACCGCTTATTTCAAATAAAATAAAAACAATAGTTTCGAATAATATGGATAAAGATATGATAGTTGTTGAAGCTGCTATGATCAATGGTATTGATATGAAATTTGATAAGAAAATACTATTAAAGAAAAAATGAACTAAACGTTTTTCTGATACTTTGAAGCGAGATAAAAGGGGAATGAATGAGTTTAAAAAAATAACTAAGTATCAAAAAGAACAATTAAAAAATTGTGAGTTCGATTATGTTATTAAAAATAATTATAATATTTCACAATTTCATAAACAAATAAAAAAAATTATAGACGAAATCTTAATGAGTTAGTCTATAATTTTTTACTTTTTGTTTTACTATTATTATTTGTTGTTTTTTCTTTTAAATTTTGTGGTTTGGTTGTTTTTTTTGTATTACTAGAAGTTGTCTTAACTGTCTTTAGTTTAGTATCATTCAAATACCCAACTTTTTTTAAAGCCTCTTTAACAGCGTTTTGAATTAACTCTTGTGTTTCTTCTTCTGTGAATAATTTTTTACTTTTGTTTGATTCTTCTAACTTTTCTTCTTTAATAGGAGGTGTAGATTTTTTTTGTTTTTTGGGTGAAGAACTTTTATTTTTGTTTGTTGTTATAGGCTCAACGATAGGGGAGTTATCAGTTTTGATAATATCTTCCCCTCCTAACATTTTTCTTCTCAGTGATGCCATTCTGTCAGATATTTCTTCTTGAGTAACTGGTTTAGAGTCGGTATCACTATCAATCCCAGTTTTTTTAGTGTACTCTTCCTTTTCTTTTTTTATTTTTTCTTTAGCTCTGGCTAAAATATCTCCCAGAGTACCTTTTTGTGGCTTTCGCTTTGCTTCTTCTTTAAGTCTTTCTTCTTCTGTTTGTATCCCGTGCAACCTTCTTACCTTAGCTCCTAAATCATTCTCAATATTAGAAACCTTTTTAGTTACATTTTGTAGCTCACATACGTGAATTTTTAAATGTGTGGGACAAAATTTTGGTGCGAAACCTGACATGTGCTTACCTCCAGTAGTCTTAAAGTAGACTTTAATATACTAATTTTACCATTTTTTTTAAACTCAAAACAATAGGGGGTCAAAAAAAGTAACTTATAATTATATTATCCGAATAAACCAAATACATCAAATAAAGTGTATATTTAAATATACACTTTATTTGATGGTAAGAGTTAAATCACAATCTAAACATTTTAAATTTAGCTCTTTTGAACTACTTATCTTTAAGTCGCAACCTAAGCAAGTGTAAGTATTTCTACTACTATACCCCTTTTGTGCTCTATTTATTGCATAGTTATGTTTAAGACTAAATACAGATTTATTAAAATCTAGTTTTTCGTCTATTAATTTTTTTAAACTTTCACTAGGTTCTGTAAACATGAAACCTTTTTTAGAATTTGTACCATCACCTCTCACAGTTTTAGGTAACGAAAGCTCCACTCTTAATGCCGCATCTCTAAATTTTTTATTATGTCTCTGATTGTTTTCAACATCTTTTATTCCGTTTTCGTAATTGAATTGATGTACCATTTCGTGTAGCAAGATGGCTATTATATTATAATAATCACCGTCTAATGAAGATGTTCATATTGTGATTTGACTCTCTTTTGAACTTCAATTATCATTTGGTTCGAAAGTACCTTGGGTTAAAACTTTTCTACGTCTAATGTTGTTTTCTATATTGATTTGAACAGAATGCAGCTTTCCTTCAAAAAATATTTGATTAAGTTGCCTATGAATTGATCTCAATTCTAAAATGATATCATCTAATTTAATATCTACTTGTGACATGTTATTCACCTTTTCATTTATCCATTATTTGTTTGTTTGATAAATGTACATCATCATTTTTTAAATATTTACTTTGACTTCGATTTTTTTCATTATACATCAATAATTTATTACCAGTGAAAATAAATTCTTTACCAAACTTGATATTCAAATCATAAATTATTCTTTCAATAAAATTTAAATTAGCAGTATCGTTTAAATCAATTTCATCAAAGGTTATTTGTTTCTTCTCTTCTATCTTATTTGATAACTTGGTTAATCGAACTCCTAATAACAAGAGTGGATCACCTTCTCAAATATCATAAAGACATTCTTTCGCAACTGAATAAATAACTTCTACATCATTTGTTGGATCGGTGATAGTTTCTTGTCTTATTAAGTGTTTCTTTCTTTCCTTCTTGTTGTATTCGCCATGACTATCACTTAAAAATTTTACAACTATAGCAATAGTTTTACCAACCAAATATCTTTTCTTTGCTCTTTCACTAACTTTTAGTGATAATTCGTATATTATTTCTTCAATTTCATCTTTGTTGGTTGTTGTAAAATGAAGTGTCATCTCGTTTCCAATAGATTTCAATTCACTAGACTCTCTAGTTACTGAATCATCACCTATACCATTCGCTCAATTTCATAAAACATAGCCACGTTTTCCGATGGAAGATATTACAGCATTGACATCAGCTTTCGCTAAATCTCCAATAGTATTAATATCTAAGCTCTTCATAATTTTTTCAGTAGCTTCTCCAACCATATGCATTTCTTTTATTGGTAATGGTCATAATTTTTCTGGTATATCTTTTTCTAATAAGAACGAAATTCCAAAAGGTTTATTGAAATCAACTGCAGTCTTTGCTAAAAATTTATTTGTACTAATTCCAATTGAACAAGTTAAACCTGTTTCTTCGAATATTTTATTTAAAATCGCTTGAGCTGTTCTCTTTACTGTACCATGTTTTTTTCAAATATTAGTCACATCTATATAGCATTCGTCGATTGAAGCTACTTCAAAATTTTTTGTAAAGTGTTCGTATATTATATCAAAAACCCTATGAGAGTATTGTATATAAAGATTAAAATCACTTTCAGCAATATATAAGTCCGGACATAATTCTTTAGCTTTAAACACTGGTGTTCCTGCTGAGATTCCAAACTTTCTTGCATTATAACTTGCAGTTGTAATTATTGCTCTTCTATTAGTTGATGCCACAACAACATTTTTATTTTTCAAACTCGGGTCATTAACCATATGACAACTTGCAAAAAAAGCATCCATATCTAATAAGAAAATAACTTTATTCATTGTGAACCTCAAAATATTTTCAAGCAGTTTCAACTATATCTAATATGTTATTTATTGTAGGTTGTTCATGACTGACATTACTTAGTTTTTCGATGTAACAAATGTATTCAATATTTTTCTTTTTATTTCCTAAAATAGGGGAAAAATCAATTCCGTTTACTCTGAAATTATTAGCATTACAATAATCAACTACCCTACTTATCGCTTTTTTATGATCCATCTTAGAGTTGATTTTTCCTTTTTTAACATCTTCTTTGTCTAATTCAAACTGAGGTTTTATTAAAAGTACACCAAAAGTATTATCGTCAACTATATCTTTTAAAGGTTTTAATATTTTATCTAAGGATATAAAACTCACATCACAACAAAAAAAATCAATGTTTCTATTGAAATGTTTTCTTGTTACATTTCTAAAATTAGTTTTTTCCATAGAAGTTACCCTTTTATCGGTTCGTAACCTATAATCTAATTGATTTGTACCAACGTCCACAGCAAATACATGATTTGCTCCGTACTGTAAACAGCAATCTGTAAAGCCACCAGTAGAGCTACCAATATCTAAACAAACTTTGTTTGTTATATCTAACTTTCATAATTCAATAGCTTTTGATAATTTAGCTCCAGCCCTACTTACAAATTGGTTATCCTCATTCACTAAGTTTAGCTTTATTTTTTCACGATCAAATAATGTTCCTGGTTTAGTTATTTTTTCATTATTGACAATAACCTTTCCATCCATTATTAAACCTCTTGCTTTGCTGCGAGTCTCAACTAGTTTTGAGTCTAATAAAATTTGGTCCAACCTTTCTTTCATCCTTTCACCTCCTATTTAAATCTTTTTCTTTTTGCATTTATCTTTTCTTTCTTTAAATTCAATGCCTCAAGTTTTTTTTCTTTGTCAGCATTGTGGTAAAGAATATTTTCTTCAATTATTCACCCTCTAATTTTCTTAAATATTTCTGAACCATATGTATCAATAAAGCCTTGTTTAATTTTATTTAATTTTTTCATATATCTATTGCATGTTAAAGACATTCTTCTATTTAATTTAAGTTTATTATAATTACCTTTGTTTAAATTATTTGCTATTTCATTTAAACATTCTTGTTTTTCTTCTTCTGAGTTCAAATAAATTTCTTTAACTTCATCTGATAAAGTTTCATTTTTATTATCTGATTCTTCTTGTTCTATAATACTTTGTGGAGATAAAATTGTTTTCATATCATCAGAATTTAGTTCTTTAGTGGTTTCCTGTATATATGGTTGAGATAAATTAAAAATATTTTTTTTAATTGGTTTAGGTTTAGTGAACTCCTTCTTTAGTTCTTTTATTTTTTCTGGAAAATCTAAATTATAATGTTCTGGAAAATCATCATACATGTTTTTGTTAAAAATATTTAACTCTTCAATTAATGTTTCTTCACTACCTGTTGGTATGACAATTTTATTATTGTATTCTTGAAAGATTTTTTTATCATTCTTTTCTTTTATATGTAGTATTTCTTTTATTTGATTTAAATTTTCAAGAAAACTTTCTAATTTTTTTTCAGATTTTGAGTCTAATAAATTATTTAAAAGTTCTTCTTCTGCTATTTTTTTAAGTCAGAACTCTTTATCTGTATCATTCATAATTTACCTCCTTTTTACTAATTGTTTTTTAAAATTATATTCACTATATCTTCTGGATCCATTTTCAAATTACTTAGCAAATCTTTTTTAGAACCGTGATGAATATCATTTCTATTTAAAGCATAACTATATATATTATCTTTCTTTTTATAAAATAAATCTATGTTTGTAAATAAATTATTTTTATTTATAACTTGTTCGTATACATAAATTTTATTTTCTTTATGTTTTTCCAATATTTTTTTATCTATGGGGTTTATAAATCTGGCGTTTATTAAATTTATAGGATAGTTGTTATTGGTTATGATGTCGTAAAACTCTTTTAAGATCACACTGTATGTAATTATAGTTGATGAGTTATTTTTATTGTAAATAACTTCCACTCATCCTTGATCATTTTGATTTTCATTATAATTTAAATTTATCACTTCTGCTTTTTCATATCTTATGAATAATTGTTTTTTGTTATTAACAATTAAATTTTTTATATTTGAAATATCGCTTGAAGTAGCTGGACAATAAATGATTGTGTCATTGAAATTTTGGATTAAACTAACGTCATAAATTCCGTGATGACTTATACCTGTTGTATAATTTATACCTGCTCGGTCTATTAGAAAAATAATATTTAAGTTATTTCTAAAAATATCGTGTGTTAACTGATCAAACATTCTTTGGAAAAATGTTGAATACACTGATATAAAAACCGTTTTACCCAAATTAGCCAACGAGCTTGCAACTAGTGCTGTTAGTTCTTCGTTTATACCACAATCTATGACGTTTTTAGGATAATTTTCCCATAGCTTTGTGAAGCCACTGGCATTAATCATTGCAGGACAAATCAAGTAGGAGTTTTTGTTAAAACAACTTTCAATAAGTTCAGGTATTTTTTTTTGGAATGTATTATTTTTATTTTCTTCTATTGTGTGATTGAATGTTAATTCCTTTTCACCATTATATTTAAATCCTTTTTTAGTTATCACATGTATGATTACATGATTGTTGTATTTTTCACATTCATTGAAAGCATCAAACAATTTGGAAAAGTCATGACCATCATCACAATATACATAGTTGAATCCAATTCCTTCTACATATGATCTTAAGTTCTTTATTTTGATGGAGTTTCTACCAATTGCTTCATTATTATCATTAACAATAGTTATAGTTTTATTTTCACTTTTAATCAAGTTTAACAACCCTGCATTGGTATATGAACCGTAAAATGCAGCATCTCCAACAATAGATATAACTTTTTTTTCTGATTGCCCAACGCTATATCCCATAGCATATCCAATTGCTGTTCCGCTATGACCTGTTGATATATAATCAAAATCACTTTCTGAAATCTCTTGAAAGTTAGAAATACCATTAAATTTATTTATAGTTTCAAATTTTTCTTTTCTATCTGTAAGAAGCTTATAAACATGAGATTGATGTCCTGTGTCAAAAAGATAAATATATTTTTCTGGACTATACCTCGAAAGTAAGGCAATAGTTAGTTCTACTACACCAAGATTACTTCCGATATGACCACCATTCAAGTTTGTAAAATTAATAAGATAATTCCTTATTTCCTCAGCCAAGGAAGCAAGAGTATCAGTACTTTCACAACCTGATAGATCATTGTAATTATTGATTTCCTTTCAGTTCATAAACATCAACTCCCCTCTCTATATTTAAACATAAAAAGACCTAAAAAGGTCTTAATTAAAATCTTCTAACTCATCATTATCTAGAACTTTTTTTATTTCACCTTCTAAAGTTTCTAGTTGAGTTTTTGCTTGAGATATGATCTCCTTACCTTCTTTAAATAAATTAATTGACTCCTCCATTGATGTATTTGGGTCATTTAATTTATTAGATATTAACTTAATATTTTCTAACATTTCATTAAAACTTTTATTTGACATTCTTTAATTCTCCTTTAATTTTCTACTTTCAAATTGATTTTACCGTCAATCAGAATAGCTTCTATGTTATTTTGTTTGTTGATACTTGTGACTGATTTTATTATCTTTTCATCTTGTTTTAAAATTGCAAAACCGTGTTCTAAAGGTTTTAGAGGGTTTAATAAATCTAACTTTTCATCTAATTGAAAAATAGTATTTTTCAATAAATTATAGTTTTCTAATAATTTTTTGTTTCATCCTTCATTGGTTGCAATTAAATAATTTTTTGTTTTATCAAAATTATGTTTGAATAGGAATCTTACATTGTTGATGTGGTTATTTAAACTTGTTTTTGCCATTTGGAATTTTCTAATTAAACTTTCATTCAAATAGTTATCCAAGTTAGATAATTCTTTATCCATGAATAAAATTTTATTTATTAAAACTTTCTTTTGTTCGTTCTCAAAATTTAATATTTTATTTTTTTCAATATTTATTTTATTTGATAACACATTACCCAACTCTTTTAGTTTATTATTTAAAGCTTGGATCAAGTTAGTTTTCTCAGGCGCAGCTCTTTCCCCTGCGGCTGTTGGTGTTGAAACTCTCAAATCAGCAACATAATCGGCCAATGTTACATCAGGTTCGTGTCCTACAGCAGAAATAATGGGAATATTAGATTTATAAATTGCTTCCAATACTGCCATTTCGTTAAACGTTCATAAATCTTCATAACTTCCTCCACCTCTACCAACAATCAGTAAATCTAACTTTTTATGAAATCTATTAGCCTTCATTATTTTATTAGCGATATCATTAGCTGCAGTTTCTCCTTGTACTGATGATGGGAATAAATAAATATTCACTGGTGGATATCTTCTTTTAGCTGTTGTTATAAGATCCCTTACTGCATCTCCCGATTCAGCTGTAACAATACCGATATTTTTTGGAATTTTAGGAATATTTTTTTTGATTTCATTATCAAATCAACCCTTTTGTTTCAACTCATTATATCGTTTATCATAAATTATCGATAACTCACCTATACCATCGAGCTTAACATTCACAATTGTAAATGTTAATTTTCCTGTTGGTTTATAAAAACTAAGTGATCCTGATGCGATAACTTCCGTACCTTCTTGTGGATTTAAGTTGATAAACTTTTGTGCATTACTTTTTCAAATAGCACAATCTATTTTCGCTTCATTATCTTTCAAAGAAAAGTATATATGACCTGATTTGTTATAAGTAAGGTTTGCAATTTCACCTTTTATATTGATATTTTTAAAATTATTTGATGACTCTATAAAAAATTTTAAGTTTTCATTCAAATCTTTAATTTTTAAAACTTTTGTTTCCAAAATGTATACCTCTAATTATAGTTTTCTAAAATTAATTTAATTTCCTTCGTTGTCGTTATGACTTTCATGTATAACTGATAATAATAGTGATAGGAATTAAGGTCTAAGTTATTTGTCTTAATTATTTCTAAAATGCGTTCGCAAGAATTGTTGACTAAGACATGCAATTCTTTCAATGTGATACCATCTAATGATGAATGGTTTCATTTATTTTCTGTGTTATTCAAACTCACATTAGTATTACTTTTTCATAATTCCTTAAATAGATCAATATATCGATTCAAACTTTCCTTCAATTTGTTGGAGTCAAACTTGAATGAATCTATATCACTATAATTATTATCGCTTAATAATTTATCAATTAGTAAGGTGTTTTTGTTTTTAAAAATATTAAATTCGTGAGGTTCATTGATGTCAACAGTTTTCAAAAGATCACTATCTTCTCACATATTTTTTTCTTTTGCAGAAAAATTATCATCATCTTTTAAAGTTTCTTCTAATAGTGTTTGATCTTTTAAAATTTCTTCTCAATAATTATTTAAGATATCAGTTGGCTTTATTGGCTCTGAAACGTTATCTTGACATAACAACTTTTGCAAATCTTCTAGATTTTCAAAGTTATATATTTCTAAAGTTTTAATTAAGTTGAATAAACTAGTATTTCTTATTGAGATTACGGGTGTATTATTTTTTAACAATTTTAAAAACGTACTTATATTATTCAAATACAAAGATTTATAAAGTGAGTTCATTTTAACATTATTGTAAAAAATAACTAGTGTGTTTTCAGTAATTGCATCCTCACTCATTTTTATTTTTTTCTCTAAAGAATCACTATCGACTTCTATGTATGTATTCATAAAAATTTTGAATTCGGGTATTATATGAAAATTTAAGTAGTTTTTTCAATCGTTTTCAAAGTTTAAACTTGTATTTTTAAATTTGTAATTTGTAATGTTGTTAAATAATGAAACATCGTAATTTGAAAAATCATTTAATAAGTCTGTTTGCAAGTAATTCAACATCGAGTGATGAAATATGAATTTATGAAAGTAAACCTTATTGTATCAATTCATATTTTTTATACTTATATTTTTGTTTGTGTGTTTTGCTATTTTATTTACGAGGTCAACCATTTTTTTATTTTCTTTTGTTACATTATTGGCTCCAATTATAAGAATATTATCATACTCTTTATTCTCAATTTTTTTTGTTGCTTGAGAATTATAATTAGTTAAATATTTGTAATTATTTTCTGTAAAGTTTTTTTCAATTATTTTCTTTAAATAATGAACAGCTACAAACTCAGAAAAGCCTTTATTCAAGAAACTTTTTTCTACATTATCAAACTTTTCTAATTTTGTTTTATAGATATAGTTCTTGAAATCAATCATAAAAAAAACCCGTATTTTTTCTTTGACTTTAAGAAAAAGTTTTTGTGCTTCTGAGATTAAAGTATCATAGTTTTTTAATTCCACAATATTAACCTTCCTTAATAGGATTTATTTGATCTAAAACTGCATTGATGAATGTTGGGTTTCAGTTCGGTAAAAATTCTCTTACTAACTCAATTGATTCGTTGATAATAACAGGTTTAGGAATATCTGTTTCGCTTATTTCGTAGACACCATTTAATAATATAGCCTGAATCATTTTAGGTAATCTATCTCAACTTCATGTTTTACCAATGAAAGGTTTGATGATGAAATAAGCTTTCTCACAATAATCTAGGTTATTTAACAAATACTCACTAGTTTTATCATCAATATTTTGTAATTGAAATCCATCAAGAACGTCTTGCTTTACTCTATCAATATTTTCATCGAGAATAAGCGCTCTATAAATCATTTGAATAGACATTCTTCTTCTTTTTTTCAAAAAACTAACACTAAGAGTCATTATATTTACCTCACTCAATAATTGTTTATATTATAACAAAAAAAAGACCCTGAAAAAGTCCATTTTGTTTATGAAGTTGTTTTATTTTACTATTGTTATACCTTTGATACATTTTATAGTAAATTCTTGACCAAAGATGGTTGCATCAAAACTTTTTTTAGCATCTAATTGTGAAACTGAGTTTGTTTGAATATTACCCCCGATTTTTTCCTTGTATCCAATTAAATAGTTTATTAACATTTCAGAGCTAAAGTTTTTATACTCTTCTGTTTTAGATTCATCTGTTGGGGATTTTCTTGTGTCTTTTTTTATTAAACTATTTATGAATAAGGCGTGATTTAGATTCTTGTTTAAAGCTTTTAAAATTTCTACTTTCAAATCTAACTCTGTTAGTTCACCCTTGACATTTTCGTCTAAATAAAATGTTGGATTATTACCAGTAGTTTCTTGATCTGTTGATGCTTTCATATTGTTCTTTCAATTTTTTAATATTTTCATTTTTTCATTTCAACCGAGTACATATGTGTAATCACCACCAGCGATTGACTCTGAATTTAAATAAATTGTATGTTTATTTGTAACATTGAAATCAATAGTTCCCAAGTTGTCACTTTTTAAATAGAATGTAGCCATTACTGGTTCATTACTTGATAAACCAGTATATTCTAAATAGTCTTCTAAATTAGTATCATTGATTTCTTCAGCTTCTTTATTTTTTTGTGGATTATCAAAGTAGACTTTAACATCTTCTTTATTGAACTCGGTATATGCCTTTTCTTGACTACTTTCATCACCATCTGTTGCACTAAATCGATATGCAACTAGTTTAGATAAAGATAATTTTAATTTAGCTTTTCAACTATCTTCATTTTGAGAATTTTCCTCAACTTTTGATTTTACATAAAATTCTGATAAAGATATAGTTTTAAAATTATTTGTATTTCAAAGCTTTCCAATATCCGAGATGCTGTTAAATTTTTTATTTGATGTAGATGTGTTGCATGAGATTACCATAGAAGTGATTGGAGTTGTAACAAGACCAACTGATGCAATTAGAGATAGAATTTTTTTCATTTTTTCACCTATTCTTATTTAGAATGATTTTATCATAAAAGTAATTTAGTAATCTTATAATTTAATTTCACTAATTTCTTCAATGTTGCTTTCATTTAATAATTTTTTATATATATTTTTCAAAGATGTTTCCTTTACTTTTACTTCTTCATAGCTTTTCGAAAGTTTAACAATATTTGAGAATAACTCTTCCATTTTGGCGTCATAATTTTCTATATATTTCATTGTTTTAATAAGAACTTCCACCTTTTTATCGAATTTACTAATATCATCGAATAATGACATATACTTGTCAACCGACTGAAGAATCGCCATCAATGTACTTGGACCTGCTATTATTACTTTTTTCTTGTATGCACTGTCTATTATATCTGTATTAGCATTTATATAAGAGAATATTCCCTCACTTGGCACAAACATTATGGCATATACAGTGTTATCTTCGCTACTAACATATTTTGATGTTTCTTTGACTCTTGCATTAACATCTTTTTCAAACTGTTTAACTAAGTCTTTATAGTTATTTGAATCGACTTCTGCATTTAGAAGCGCTGTATATGCATTGAAAGGAAACTTAGAATCAATCGGTATATTAACAAATTTTGAGTCATCACCTTTAATGAAAAGATCGACTATCAGTTTTTTACCTTCATTAAGTTTTTTCATTGTATATTGTCTTTCATAGATCAAATTGTGATTTTTGATAAAACCAGTTAAGTTAGAAAATATTCTTTCTAGTAAATACTCCCCTGAACTACCCGCCTTATTATTTTGACTTAATAGATTGTCTAATTTATTAACTTTTTCTTTTACTTCTGCTATTGGTAGTGATTGTTCTGCCACCTTAGATATCATTGACCTAACAATTTCGTTTGCGTTTACTAGTTTATCTTGTGTTTCTCTGGTTTTTTCTGCAATGATTTCTCTAAAATTATTTTGAACACTGTATAAACTTTCTTGTTGTTTATTCATATTTTCTAATAACATTACTTTCAGTTCACTAGAACTCTCAGAGTTAGTTTTGTCAAACTCTAGTTTTAAATTTTCTAAATCAGTTTTTCTAACACCATCAGTGCTTTTAACTGATTTTTTAAAAACAAATATGAAAATCAGAACTAAAACCAATACTATTAGTACTATCAATAACGATAATGAAGCTGTTTGCATTATAAATCTCCTTTATTTTCTCAAATATTATTTTACTCGCATAACTTAATCATAATAAAAAAAAGTAATATAAATTACTTTTTAGACAATTTTAACTCTCTTTTTTCTTTTACTTTGATTAAAAAATTTTCTCACCAAGTATTATGAGCTTTGGTACCTTCTTTTATATAAATTGGTTTGAAAAAGTAGGTAAAGCTCAATCCAATTAAGACAAATGGGACACCCCCAACAAATGTTATCAATAATTGTAAAGGTCTTTTTAGATGAGTGATATTAAATGCACCAGCAACATCACCAATTATGAAATTTTGATCAAAGTAAAGATTATATACTTCAACACCAAATACCACTATAAAACCTGTAACTGCGCTTCAAACTATTGAATCTTTTGAAAGTTTATAGTCTGTATAACCATATAAATAAATATACATTGCAGTAAATAGAGTGCAAGCATGAGATAAGTAGAAAGTGAAAAAGTTTATATCTCACAAAACTGGTTTTTCTGTTGGAAAAATAAATGTCACAACAGGACCCATTATCATATATGGGAAAAAGCAATTTAGAGTTCTTTTATTTGGATAGATCAAAATCACAATTGCAGCTCATGCTGATAATGAACAGAAATACAATAAGAAGTAGTCTGCAGGGTTACCTCAACCATTAACTCTTAAATGTAAATATCATGTTCTTTGGAGTTGAACAAATAGTAAAAATACTATTAATATAACTCTTATTGATGTGTAAGTTTTTTTATTTTTATAAAATTTCGGAAATAATGATAGTGAAGTTCATAAAAATAAAGAGAGAAATATTGCTAATAATCATGAAAATATAACCATAACGGCCTCCTTGAATACTATAAGTTTACTTTTAAAAAAGTAAAAAAAATTTTCATATGTTAATATTTGTGATATTTGGTTATTAGTCCTAATACCGACCTAAAGTCAGAAATAACTCATTTTTCAAATATATTATTAAATATTTCAAATTGTCTTATTTTATTATTTTTAAATAAAATAATTACTAGTAATAAAGGTATTAGATAATCAGGTAATTCCATCATAGTTGTAGCTGCTTGCAAAATTTCTAACACTAATATCGATCCAAAAGTTAGGATTTTTATTAAATATACATTAAAAAACAATAAGATCACTCATTTCTATATTAATAATAAAATGATTCATAAGAATAGTATATAAAAAATATATTTTATAAATAATTTTTAAATAAGTAAATTATTTTAAGTATTTTTATCATTAGTTACGTAAATAAATAAAGTACTTTCAAACATTGTTTGTACTTTTGATGCAAAATGTATTTTAAATTTATTTTTTTAGTTTTCGATGAACTTATAAGAATATTTTTTGGGTTCCCTATTTGTTTTTAATAAATTTTACAATAGATGTTTTTTCGCCTTATTCATTAGGAATAAATTGTGTTTGTGAGTTAGAGTACATAGTATTTTTTTCGTTATTTCCATCGATTATAAAAGTTTCTATTTCAAACAAACTATCTTCCTCTTTATTTGATGTTCTTTTCATTTTATGACCTATAAACTTAACTTATAAAATTACACACTTATAAAAAAATGTGCAACAAAAAAACACTTTATATAAATATTATGACAACAGTCGTAATTTTTTATATAAAGTGTCTCAATAATTTTTTATATTGATTGTAATCCTAAGAATACACCTGCTGCCAATGTAGCACCTAGTAAAGGTCCTACGATTAGAACTCATGCATAGTTTCATTCTGCAGATTTCATTGATTTATTTGGTAGAGGTAGAATTGTGTAAATAATTCTAGGGGCTAGATCACGAGTAGGATTTAAAGCTGGACCAGTAATTCCACCAGCTCCAATAACTAAAGTCATAACTAAAAGTCCTGCTGTGATTCCAAAAATGAAGTTTTTAGAACTTCCAGTTAAATCGAATGTCCCTTTTCCGGCTGCGAAATATAAATCTGCACCCTTTAATCCTATCAATAGAATAAAAGTACATACTGTTTCTACACAAAAAGCTATTAAAAATTGTCCTTTTACTGAAACTTTATCGCTTTTGATTCTTGTTGTTGCGTGCATTGCAAAAATTTTGCTTGAGTCATCAGTTTCTTTAAAACTAATATAAAATAAACCATCTAATACTAATTGTGATGCCATTGCTCCAACAAATTGCGCAAGCAATGCAACTGGTACTAGTCAATAACCATGTTCAAATGTATTTCCTTTACCTCCAATTTGCAATATTATATCTAAAAGTGTTGCTGCTGGGTTTAATTGATGGTTTGAAAAACCTGAACCAATTACCCCTATGAATACAGCAAGTCCATAACCAATACCAACACCAAGTCAACTTAGTCCACCTACTGGTCTTTGAGTACCTTTTGTAGCTTTTAGGTCGTAGCAAGCTACTGCACCATTTCCTAAGAATATAAGAACAAATGTTCCTAGAAATTCACTAAAAAAGAATTTTAATGCATAATGATAATCCATAAATGTTACCTTTCTATAAAAGAGACAAAAAAAATAAAACTAAATACCGTTTAATTTTACAAATTTTGACCAAGATAATAATAACATTTTTTTGAGTTTTTTTCTAAAATAGTATTTTTTTTCGTTATTACAGTTGTATAATATTTTGCTTTTTTTAAATAAATAAAAAAAAGATTTGCTAAATCTCAATGTCAAATCTTTTCTCAAATGTATTTTGTTTCAATAGTTCTATTTCATCTTTGTATGGACTATACTTACCATCAATTCAAGGTGTTTCTAAAATTATTGGAGTATCTTTAAAAAGTGGATTATGCACAATACTTGCTAATGCTTCAAAACCTATATGTCCATAGCCAATGTTTTGATGACGGTCTTTGTGTGCTCCAATTGGATTTTTTGAATCGTTTAAGTGTATTACCAATAGTTTGTTTAAACCAATCATTTGGTCAAATTTTTTAACAACTTGATCAAAGTTATTTTTAATATCATAACCAGAATCATGCATATGGCAAGTATCAAAACAGACCCCTATTTTTTCTTTATGTTTCACATTATCTAATACATACTTCAAATCTTCAAAGTTAGTACATATTTCTGTACCTTTGCCACTCATTGTCTCTAGAGCCACCTTTACTTCTATATTTGGTAACTCATCATAAACTTTATCTAAACCTAAAATTAAGCTATCAAGAGCCTTGTTTTTAGGGGCACCAACTGCTGCCCCTGGATGTAACACTAAAAGTTTAACTCCTATTTGTTCTAATCTAATCAATTCCTCTTTTAATAATCTAACTCCTAAATCAAATGTCTCTTGTTTAACGGAATTAGCAAGATTGATGGTATAAGGTCCATGACATACTACTTTTTCAATATCTATGTTATTTTCTTCCAAAAGCCTTTTAAAATCGCTTATATTTAATTTTTCTACTGCTGTTCTAATGGTATTTTGCGGTGCACCAGTAAAAAACATTAGTGTATTAGCGTTGTTACTCAACGCTTCTAAAACACTTCCAATAAGATATTTATTCTTTGAATTCATACCTACATGACTACCTAAATAAAATTTTTGTTTTTCCATTTTTATCTCCTTAAGAAATGTTTATTTCTGTTTGTCTAACTTTTTCAACATCTTGTTTCAAAAGTTCCTTTAATTCTTCTATTGTATTAACCTTTTTATTATTACGAAGTTTGCAAATTGGTGTTATTTCAACTTCTCAGCCATAGATATCCTTATCAAAATCTAAAATGTTTATTTCTAATACTTTTTGATTTAACTCATTTATTCAGTAACAACCAGCACCTTTATAGCTTTTTGCAAGATGTTTTATATGCACATCACAAGCGTAAACTCCTTCTGATAATAAGATTGGCTCAGGGGTTAATAAATTTATTGTTGGAAACCCAAGGTTTCTACCCATTTTTTTACCCTCAGAGACTCTCCCAGATATTTTGTAATAAAGACCCGTTTTTTCTTTAAATTTTTTGAAATCGGCTTCTAATAGGATTTTTCTTAAGGAGTTTTTTTGCTCATCAATAGTTTCTTCGATAAGAAAACAATTATTCTTCCAGAATTTTTTAAAGAACTCACTTGAAAAAACTATCTTATTTTTTATTTTAAAATTATCAACAACAATTATTTTTTTTATATTTAGAAATTCATAAAGATTTGAATGCAGATACTCTTGATTATCATCGGTTGTAAAATCATTAAGAACATAAAATATAACGTTAGTGATATTCTTTTTATCTGCTAGTTCTTTAATATTTTCGTAGTTTCATAGTCCAGTATTGATTTCGCTGGTTACTGGTACCAATAAGGTTGTGTTTAATTCATATTTTTTTGCCAACTTTTTAAGGTTTGATACTAGTTCCTCTTCGTAATTAGATCAATTTTCAAAGTCACAAACTAATGCCATACTTTCTTGTAAATTGATCATTATTCTAGATAAGTTATTGTAAAAAAATGAATTAACCATTGAAACCTCCTGATTATTATTTTTCTTTATAATTTTCTATTTTTGTTTTTATTATCATCATTTCTAACTCAACAAATCCTAAATTATTTTTTATTTCGTGTAGCTTTTCGAATATTTCTGGTTTAGATTTTCTTCTTGTTAGATGAAAATAATAAGCAAATAAACCAAAGACTGGTAAAATAAACCAAAAGTATAAATTCTTTCTTGCTTTTTTTTCGTAAAAATTTTCTTCTTTAGTTAAAACTTCTTGCTTTTGTTTTTGTTTTTCCAACGAGTTATTAAGATCTTCTAATGACATATCATTATATTTTTCAAACATATAATTCCCCTATTCTGCTTTAACAATGCTTAGCAATATTTCGTTTATAATATGATTCATTGATTGAAATACTATTTTGATTTCGTTTGTGTGAGCTAAAAATTCCTTTTTTTCACTTTCAATACCAACAGCTTCAAGTGATGCGTAAATATTCTTTGTATCTTGCAAGAATTTTACTAAGTTTTCTGAACTTGCCAATCTTTCAACGAAGTCATCCTTATTATTAATATCATTGATTATATTTATTAAATCTTGTCCAAATTTTTTATTTCATTTCAATATATTAAAAGATTCAATTAAGTTTAAATAATTATATGTATAATTTTTGATTTGAGTTTCAAAGAAAGGAGCAACGTATTCCAAGAAAAATGTACCAGGATTTATTTCCATTGGTATTTCTATCCCAATAGAATATTTTTTTCACTCATTTTCTGTAACAAAGAAATAATGATACCTTTGTAAAAATAAAGTCAACATCAAGCTCAACTCAAACTTATCATCGGTCAAGTTTTTTTCGAAAACATTATTTAATCCCTCGTAAAGAGTTTTCAAGTTATCGGTTTTAGCTAAAACAATTATTTCAGATACGTCTTTCTCACTAAGTTTGTAATCTTTAGATTCTATTAATGAATGAACATCTTTTTTGTATAAATTAAAAACTATTTTTTTTAAATCTATTTTGTCGTATAAATTCATTTTTCATTCCTTCTTATGATTTTTTTGGTAAATCACATTTATTTTATCTTATTTTAATATACATAACCACCCTTTTGTAGTATCATAATTAATAGTTCAAAATAAAAGTATGGGAGTGTTAATTTATGTTTGTGATAGGTACGATTTTAGCATCAATAATTGGTTATTTTGTTGGTAGTTTCTCATTTTCAATTACTGTTGTTAAAATTAAAACCAAAAAAGACATAAGGCAAGAAGGAAGTAAAAATGCTGGTGCCACTAACGCTAGTAGGATCTTGGGTAAAGCATGAGGGGTTGTAATTGTTTTTTTAGATGCTTTTAAAATACTATTCACAGCAATTATTGCAATGCTATTTTCTTACATACCGTCTCCAGCATTCAATGAGACTAGTTTCTTTGTAGCATCTTTTTTTGCGGTTTTAGGTCACTGTTTTCCAATTTATTATAAATTCAAAGGTGGTAAAGCGGTTAGTTGTTTTTTTGGTTTAATGATGGTTACAAATTGAGCTATCTTATTAGTGTTTTTTGGTCTTTGATGATTAATATTACTAACAACCAAAAAAGTAAGTATTGCATCAATATTTTCATCAATTATTTCTATGATTTTACTTTGGGTCCCACAAATAACTGGTGGAAGTTCATTCATAATAAATGGAATAGAATTTTTCACCCCTATTTATGATAATGGTAATCATTTGTGTTGATTCAATTACTTATATGTTTGAAATAAACATAGCTATTTTGAAAGTTTCTTAACAATGAACATTGTTGTGACAATGTCAACTATAGTTTTAATTTTAAGACATGTACCTAATATAAAACGTTTAATCAAAGGTGTTGAGCCAGCTTATTTAAAATCTAAAAAAGATAAAAAAGAACAAACACTTTCGAATGAAAAGAAATAAAAATTTACATAATCCTCTTTGAGTAAATAAATATAGTGATTCGTCAACTATGCTCATTGAGGATTTTTTTATTATTAAATATCATAAAATACATTTTAAGATTTAAGTTCACTTGATAATTAGTTTTCAAATCTTGTTTATAAAGTATCGTAGATATTTCGGTACTATAATAGTCATTAAAAATAATTCTCGCTTAAAGTAAAAAAACAGATACTTTAAAGTATCTGTTTCAATGCTATTATTTCTCTTTGTTTTTTTTGGGAAAAATATATTTAAAATATCTTTTTTTTATTATATTACTTTTTTCATATACATCACGAATCGTGAAACCACAATCAAAATGACCTGGATATATTGAGTATTCTCGAGAATAAGTTTCTAAGATTCATTTAATATTTTCTAAGATACTTTGATTACTTTTCTCAGAAGGTTTTGAATTTAAAACATCAAACTTTAAAAACAATGAGTCCCCATTAAATAAACTCTTAAGATCAACAAAATCTAACATTATAGAACCAATTGTGTGTCCTGGTTTAGTATAAATTTGTAAATTATAACCATTTACCATCATTGAACATTGTTCTGTAATAACTCTTAAGTTTTTTATTGGTTTTGCTGCTCAAGGTTTTTCAAGAACATCATAAAGACCACTAGTGTTTTTACTTGGATCAAATAATGCCATTAAATCATCCTTACCAATATATACATTAGGATAATTCAATATTTCTGTTATTTCATTTATTCCATAAAAATGTCCAAAGTGTCCATGTGTTATGAAAATATCTGTAATTTCAATATTGTTGTTGATAGCAAAATCGATTACTTCACGATATTTTCGAAAAGCTGTATCAATTAAAATTCCTTTTTTGTCCTCATTATAAATAAGATACGCATTTGTTCTTTTAAAATCTATATCACTAAAAACTTGTATCACAACATTCACCTTCTACTTAACTTTTATAAGACCTTTATGTTTATACATATTATTAATCTAAAAAGTCTTTTATTTTAATTTATTTTTTTTTAAATATACATTAATTTTCTTAAGTGTTTTATTCTTTAGTAATTCGTATCAATCATCGCGAAGTATTTTTTTTGTTACCCTTCAAATGATTGTATCGAATTAACAAACAACACTCAGCCATAAAAAGTTTAAAAAAAAGCACACTGGTGCTTATAATTATTTACCTCTTTTAACGGCATTCATTGTTTTTTTGATATCTGCTTCAGTTGGTTTACGACCCATGCTTCTATACATTGCTCTGATTTGATTTTCATTAATTGGGGGATTATCTTTTAATTGTTTTTGAATTATTTTTCTTGTTATTATAAAACCTAAAATTCCACCAACAAGAGCGGCAACGATAGCTATTATAAGGACTCCTCATCATACCATAATTTAAATTCCTTCCTATGTAAATTTTACTTTAATATTAATATAACATAAGTTTATTGATTTATAAACTTGACGATTTTTTCTGCTATTGATTTAGCGTTAAAATCTAAGTGATTCATAATTGCATCATAAGGTGCAGAATATCCGAAATTATCGATACCAAAGGCAACTCCATCATCACCTAAAAATCTATGTCAGCCATAAGTTGTTCCTAATTCAATGGAGAAACGTTTGGTTTGCTTATTAATGATTTTATTTTGATAACTTACATCTTCTTTTAAAAATGCATTCATATTAACCATAGATACTACATTTACTTCAAATCCTTTATTTTTAAGAATTTCTTTTACTTCTAAAGCGATTGATACTTCACTTCCTGAAGCAATAAGTGTTATAGAAGGATTATCAGCTTCACTAATTAAGTAGGCACCTTTTTTTACATCATTAAAAACATTTTTATGATCAAGTTCTTTCAAGTTTTGTCTAGTTGCTAGAATTACACTTGGTTTTGTTTTATCTTCCAACGCATGCAGATAACTTGCTTGAACTTCAGCCATATCACAAGGTCTAAAAACGTTTATGTTTGGTATACTTCGTAACATTGCTAGTTGTTCAATTGGTTGATGGGTCGGTCCATCCTCTCCTACTGCAATTGAATCGTGTGTGAATATAAATAAAGTTTGTAGTTTCATCAATGATGCAAGTCTTATTGCTGGTTTTAAATAATCAGCAAATACAAAAAACCCTGAAGAGAACGGAAGAAGTCCACCATGCAATGCTATTCCGTTATTGATAGCAGCCATAGCAAACTCTCTTACACCGTACATAACGTTTCTACCTAGTTTATTATTGTAATCGTAGTTACCATCGGCTCCCTTGGCCTTAGTTGACTCTGCTAAATCAGCACTTCCACCAATTAAAGAAGTTATATTAGAACTTAGTAGATTTAAAACTTCCCCAGATGATACTCTTGTTGCTTGCTCAACTTTTTTATTTAAAGATTTTAACTCCCCTATTTCTATTTTGTAATCCTTGTTTAATGAAACTTCAAATTCACTGGATAGTTTTGGGTTTTCTTTTTTGAACTCCGCAAAAGTTTTAACCCACTCTTCATTCGCTACAACTCCCCTATCGTAAACTTGTGTTTTATAGTAGTTGTAGACATCTTGATCAACATTAAAATCATCATTTTCTCAGTTAAAATATTTCTTTACATTTACGATATCTAGTCCTAAAGGAGAACCATGAACCTTAGTTGTTCCTTTGT
The DNA here is from genome assembly GCF_000500935.1 of Spiroplasma apis B31. Lineage (NCBI taxonomy): Bacteria > Bacillati > Mycoplasmatota > Mollicutes > Entomoplasmatales > Spiroplasmataceae > Spiroplasma > Spiroplasma apis. The sequence goes on along the minus strand of NC_022998.1, from coordinate 684,240 downwards.
TTGTTGAACCAATCCCAATAATTGTTTTAACTTCAATATATGTTGGCTTATCAGAATTTTTTGCAATTTCGATAGCCTTCAAAATGTCATCTAAATTTTCACCATCTTCAATTTTCAAAGTATTTCATCCCGCTGCTTTAAAACGATCAGCTATGTTTTCTGATTGGGCAACTTCCACTCTTGCATCTAATTGAATATCATTAGAATCGTGTAAAACAATTAGTTTATTTAATTTATATCTTCCAGCAAAAGAAATAGCTTCATTTGTAACCCCTTCTTGTAAATCTCCATCACCACATAAAATGTAAGTATAGTGATCAACTATCTTATGTTTTTCTGTGTTATATTTAGCTGATAAATGGCTCTCTGCAAGAGCCAATCCGACACCCATAGCCATACCTTGCCCCAATGGACCTGTCGTAGCGTCTACACCCTCTGTGTGTCCGTATTCTGGATGTCCTGGGGTTAAAGAATTTAACTGTCTAAAATTTTTTAAATCGTCTATTGATAAATTAAAACCTGATAAATGTAATGCAGAGTATAATAATGCGCTACCATGACCAGCACTTAATACAAATCTATCTCTATTAATCCAAGTTGGATTAGAGGGATTAATATTCATCACTTTAGTGAAAAGTGTGTAAATTATAGGAGCTGCACCCAATACTATACCTGGATGTCCTGAGTTTGCCTTATTAATTGATTCAATACCTAGAATTCTCATTGCATTTAAATTCTTATTGTTTTTGTTCATTATTCGAATACCTTACCTTCTAAGATAATTATATATTTAGATACATAGAATATAGATTAAGAAATAAAAAAACTTCTAATTAATTTTAGATTCAAATTATTTAGTGTTGATGCAAATTCGTTTCATTTTACTTAAGTTTTTTTCATTATTCATAATGAAAAAAACTTTATTTTTTATTTACGTCTTAAAAACGTATGATAAAAAATAAAGTGTTGCAATCTATTAAACTTGTTGCTTTAAATCCTTGATTTTTTGTGGCGTTATATCTTCACCACTTTCATTTACAACTTTTATACTTTTTAATTGCTCTAATAATCCCTCTCTGAACAAACTAATATACTTTTCTCTTAAGAAATCTCTTTCTTCTAATTCTTCATTAGTTAATTCTCTTTCTTTTTTTAATCTTGCTAATTCGTTAATTCTATCTAATAATTTTTCCACAAAATTTTCCTCTTAAAATATTTTTCAGTCATTTAAGGCATAATAAGCTGTTCCAATAACTGCTGCATCATTTCCTAATTGACCAATTTCGACAATGATTTCATCGGCGAAGTTTTTTATAATATATTTTTTTATATTTTTATAGATAATATTTACTAATAAATCACCCATATTACCAAGTCCACCAGATATTATTATTGCTTCTGGATCTAATGCATTTACCATCGTTGCCATATGCATTATTAATGGGTTCAATGCTCTTTCTAGTAACTCTAAAATAGCGACCGGCTCATTGTTTTCTTCATAAGTTGATACGATATCTTTTGTTTGAAAAGATTCTATTTCTTTAAAATAAATTGCAGCAGGGTGATTTGGTTCTTCTCTAAAGGTATCTTCAAAAAACTTAGCAATACCTGGTCCTGAAGAAACTGGTTCAATACATCCGGTTAATCCACATTTACAAATGTATTTATCTTGGTATACACCACCACCGTGACCAAATTCTCCTGCAAAACCTCTTGCTCCAGAAATTAATTTTCCATCTAAAACAACAGCACCACCGATACCACTACCAATTGTATAAAAAATAATTGAATCATGTTGTTTTGCAGCCCCAGTTCAAAATTCTCCTAATGCAGCTGCATTAGCGTCATTTAAAACAAATATGGGTTTTTTGAAAAGTTCCTCAGCTTTGTCTTTTAAATAAAAGTTACTTCATTCTAGGTTTGCAGAATATCTTACAATTCCTAACATGTGATCAACAAAACCAATTGCTGCTATGCCAACTTTATCAATATCATCTTGGTAATTAATACCTACTGTTTCGATGCCTTGTACTATTTTTTCATATAAGTTTTCTAATAGTCTTGAATTATCATGTTCAACATAAAATTTAGCTTGTATATCACCGTATTGATTGACCAAACCAACTTTTGATGCATTCACGCCTAGTTCAATGGATAAAATTAATTTCATATTATTTACCCCCAAAAAAGAATTTCTTCATATTCATAAAAAATATCTATTACTATTATATATATAATTTCCTAATTATTAAATCATTGCAGGTAATAGAGATATTTTAACCCCGAATTCTGTAACTGGTACAGTTACAGATAATTTCAAACCATTGTAAGATTTGAAATTTATTCACCCTAAACCTGAAATGTTTATATCGTAGTAACCTTCATCAATAAAATCAAATACTTTTGTTGTAAATTTAATACTATTATCCTTCAATCTAGGTGAAAGATTGTGTCTATTTTTTCTAAAATACCTATCAGTATTAGCTTCTTTTGTTCTATGTAATGGTAACTGTTTATTGACGTAAAAATGAAAATTTGTCTTTAATACTTTATTTTTTTTATTGTCAATGTTTTCACCTTCTAAAAAGGTAAACCATCCTAAACCACCATAAAAAATAGTTTGACCAGCTAGTAACTGATATGTAACTTGTTTAATTTCTTTTTGAAAGAAAAAATAATCTCAATAAGATGGTGCTGTTGCTATAGCTATGTGATTATGTTTTACTAAACCGGGTGTATCGTAAATGAAATTAGATTCTGTGAAGTTTATTTTTATTTTATCTAATGTAGTGTTTACGTATTTTGAAGTTACAATTGAAGGTATTTGACTGTTAGCCTTTAAGCAAGCATTGATCAAACTAGATTTTCCAGCATTTGATATTCCTATGATGTATTGGTCATATTCAACAGATTTTAATTCATTAATTAAATTATAAATATATTGATTTTTTATTGAAGAAGTTAGAAGTATTTTTGAATCTTTAAGTGGCGAACTTGAAAAAATACTACGCACATATTTATAAATTTTCTCTTTTTTTACCGCTTTTGGTAGTAAATCTATCTTATTTACCAAAATTACAACTTCTTTTTTTGATATTAGTTGCTCTAATCAAGTTAATCGGCTTCCAGGTAGATCGAATATGTCAACCACATAATAATATCTTATTTTATTTGTGGTTCTATTTATATTATCTAATATATCTATGAAATCTTTGTCATTTATTTCTTGTTCAACTAATCTATTATAGTGTTTTATTTTAAAACATCTTAAACAGTAATCCTGATTTTTAACATCGATAGCAAAACCGGGTTTAGTATCGTCAGTTGTCTGTAGTTCTTTCCCACAACCAACACATTTTTTAGGACCACTTGAGTTGATGTTAGTTGTATTTCCGATCCCAGGTTTTATTTCATGCAAACTAACTTTATTTTTTTGTTTAAACTTTCTTTTTTTTGGACTTTCAATATGATCAATGAGGATTTTATCTTCCAAAATATCAATATCTTTTTCAATATCATCTAAATTATTATCGCTAGAGTATTTCATAATTACCTCCTAAATCTCCTTCATTATAAAAACCTTCGTGAAGTATATTTTTTTGTGCTAATTTTTTTAATAAGTGTTTCTCTAAGAACTGAACAAATTTTCCCTCACTATTATTTCTGTTTATTGGTGACACTAATATACTTTTAATATGTGCTCTATTAGCTACTAAGATATCAGTAACTACTTGATCTCCAATAAGCACCATTTCGTGTTCCTTGTAAGACAATAATTTTTTAACAAGTTTCATTTTACCAAGCAAAGGTTTTTTACAATCTCAAAAATAGTTAATAATACCAGCTTTTTTTGCAAAATTTTCTACCCTACTTCTTATATTGTTTGAAAATAAAACAAACTCCATATTATGGGCATAAACATTCTTTACAAAGTTAATTACATCAGTGCTTGGAATTCTTTCATTTCATCCGATTAATGTATTATCCATATCGCATAAAATCAACTTTATTCCATTATTTTTTAATGAGTCAAGATTAACTTTTTTGTAGTTTTCTAAGTAGATAGAAGGTTTGAAATAGTTTAATAGTAGAGAAATACCATTTGTTTTCACTTTATTTTCCAAAAATTAACACCTCTTAACAAATATAATTATACATTAAATTGATTTCCTACTTCTTATTTGTATTACTTAGTATGTCGCTTTTTTTAATATAACTGTTTTTTGACAAAGGTAAGTATGTAAACTCGTAAACAAACGCTAAAAAGAAAAGTACTTTTAAGACATCGTTGTAACAATGGTCTATCACTTTTTTAATTATCTTATTCAATTCTTGATATTGTTCGAAACTCATTTTTTTATTTACTGGGTAGGAATAAAAATTATAGGCACTGCAACACATACTGTAAATGTCTTCATTTTCTTGTTTTAATGTATTTTCAGATATTAAAGCAAATCAATCAAAGAACTTTTTACTACTTGTTAAAGCTATAGAGTCGTGTCCCTGTTTACCAATAGGTAGATAATTAGCGTTTCAAAAACTTTCTCCATCTTTATTGGTATTTGTGAAACTCATAGAGTTTTCTAATATATCATATATGTCGAAATAATTTGCATTTAACTCACCTTTTTCTTTGTTATAGAAAGCTAAATTTAGGGTTTTTCGAGTGAAAAAATGTTTGTTATCGTTTATTCATTTATTTATTATTTTTATGTCATTTGTTGCACCAGCACAAACTATGGTTCTTATTTCTTTATTTCTACACATATTAAGGAAACTTGTTATCATTTTTTTATATTGTTTATGAAAGTCATAATCTGCATCATTATGAGCTCTTTTGATAGTTATAGATTTAATCGCTTTCTTATTATCTCTATGCGATATTTCTTTTAAAGATTTTGCAAAACTATATTGTATTACATAAACTAGGTCTTTATCATTCTCGTTATACAATTTTTCTGATATTTCGCCATTGTCATGTGAGTGATTGAAAAACTCTGTGTCTAATACTATTATTGGAAACTGTATGTTTTCTAATAACTTCCTTGCAACAGTTTTATCAAATCAAAAGCTTTGGTGTTTATTTAAAAGAAAAGAACCATCATCGAGATACTTTATCAAATTTCTTTTCATTATTTTACCTACTTTAATAGTATATTATCATAATATATATTAAAATAAATCAATAATAATATATTATATAATTGTTAGGCGGTATAAATTAAAATGAAAAATTTTAGTATTTTGAATGAGTTCACAAACAATGTGAGTTCACAATGATTTAAAAACTTTTTTACAACTAAGATGGATGAACTTAAAGTTGGTTTTTTTGATGTAGGTACCGATGAAGATGCGGATTTCACACCAAATTTAGCTACATTAAATAAAATTTTTACAAATCTTAAGAAAGATGTAAAAATTATTGAGACTCTTGAAGAAGTTAATTCATTCATTGACAAGATGATACTTAAAACAGCGGATGGTAAAGAAGATGTTAGAGGAAATACCTTGCAAAATGAATTAATAGAGGCTTTTAAAACCAATGCCAGCGATATAAATGAAAAAGTTACTGAAGTAATCGTTAAAATGCAACTAGGTAGCATATCGAAAAGTACTCAAAAAGCTTTGAAAGTAATAGAAGTTTTAAAAAATAAGTTAGGTAAAGATACGATCTTCGAAGAAATTGAACGAGAAGATATTGAGTATATATTAGACAGTGAATTAAAAACAAGTATCGATAAATTGTTACATTGGTCGACAATCCACCCTACTCATGCAGAAAATTATAAAGAAGAATTAGATATACTTCAAAATCATAATAATGAAATAAAGGATAGAAATGAAGCAGCCACTATAATTGCACATTATTTTGGTACAATAATTGGCAACGAAATTGATCAATTTGATATAGAAGAATTAAACACTGGTGTTATTGATAAAAGATCCAAAGTTGTAATCTTTAATCAAGGTATATCAATATGCGATGAAATATGTGCAAAAATCGACTTAATTGTCGATGTATATTCAACTTTAGATCAACATTAATTTAAAACTTGTAACTATTGTTATAAGTTTTAAATTTTTTTTGTCTCTAAGTTAGTGTCTTTGTCTTTGATATGCATAAACTTTTTATTTAAAAATATAAAATAATCTTTTTTTAATTCAATATCACTTTTTTTAACAACTAATCCATTCAAACTTTTGCTTTTTTGAATCAAGGTTGTTATAAGTTCCTCATTTTCAAAGGAAAAATCATCATTAATATAGTAAATGGCTTCTTTATCGTTATACTCTAAAACCTTAAAATTATATAAAGTGCTCTCCATTCATTTACAAATAAATGCATAAGCATCTATTTCTGAATATGGTTCTGATGTTTTTACTTCCAATAGCATTTTTCCTTTAGTTTCTCAACCTTTATTTACAGTAACTGCTAGTGTTGTTTGTGTATTTGTCTCGAGAATTTTTTGTTGATAGTTAAATGTTAAGCTATCAACAAAAATATTTTCTATTACAAAAGTTAACCCTGTAAAATCATACTCATTATTAACTAAAGGAGTATCAAATATCTGAGCTAATGATGTAAAAAAAATTTTTTCAGCAATTTCCTCTTCTGTTTCGCCATATATATTTACAATGTGATTGTTTACTTTATATGTATCTAAACTACTTTCAAAACCATTGTGTTCTCAATAACCATTTATGTATTCTAGATATTTGAAATTAACCGGTGTTATTTTATTGTCACCAGAAAAAAGTTTTTCTAAACCATCAGTTGTTATACGTGAACTTATAGAAGGAAATGTTTGTATTGGTTCGCAAGAAATAACTGTAAGAGGCGAAAAAGAAACTGGTATTAACGAAAAAAGAGTTAAAAACTTTTTAAACTTCATCTTTGCTTTCCTCACTTACTTTTAAAACTTCTATTTTTTTTATTAACTTCTTTTCAAATGAAAATGGTTCGAATTTTTGAGATATATTTCCTTCAAAAACTAAAGATTCATCGTAATTATTAAGAACTTTTTTAATATAATTCTTTACATTATTTATCCTTGATTCTTTTACGGTAATAACTATTTTATTTCCTAAATTTTCCTCTTCTTTTATTTGTTCAGACATTGAATTATCCTTCTTATCTTTATTCTCTTCTTCTTGAATTGTGTTTTTTTGAACTTCAATGTTTTCAGGACCTTCTTCATCAATATTTAACAAGCTTTTCAAAGCTTTTATGTTTAGTATAAATGAAGTGTTGTAAAATGCCAATCTTTCTCTGTGGTTATTATTAGAATTATAAGTCACGTTTTGTTCAGAAAATAATATTAAATCTTTACTTTCTTCCAATGCGTTGAAATAATATGTATTTTCGGTTTCATCGATAGTGATTTGTTTACCTTCCATCTTGTAAAAGATTTCACCATTAGATGGCATAACATTTAATGATCTTGCTAACTTGTCATAAGAGAACTGTATTTTTTTGATATTGTCAAAATCCTTCTTATTTTCTTTTAAAGGATTATTATAGTCGCTACTCATTATGTTTTGAGCTGTGTACTCTTTTTCTCTTTCGCATTTCATCGCATCATTGCAATTTAATCCAAAATAATTGTCCTTCATTACAAAATTTTTTAAATTATCTAGATTATCATTGTTAAAATCTGGAAGCATTGAAAATTTTTTATCATTTGTTTTTTTTGATGAGAAAGTGTTAACATAGACAAAATTATTGTTAAATTCTTCGGCAACTATAACTGGTTTACTGGTTCCACAAGATGTGCTTAATAATAAAGGTAAAAATATAAAATTTCCACTTATGATTCTTCAAAATTTTTTCATATAAGCACCTCATTCAAATTATAACAAATTGAAACCTAACATTTAACTATTACTTGTTTGTTGGTTAAAATAGTTAAGTCAAAATAAAAAAAAGGTATAAACCTTTTCATAAACATTATTTATTGTTATTTTATAGGATCACTATTTTTTGGATTACCTTCTTCTCAAAAATTTATCGCTAATATATTTTTTACAAATTTTACAGTGATTTCAAATTCCCTAAATGGTAAAGATAAATAACCATTAGTAAAATTTATCGCTATATGAGCTAAGGTTAGTGGTGTCATTTCAGGTTCTTTTTTTATTCACTCTATTGGGTCTTGATTTAAAAATTCATCAAATCCATATTTTTCAGCCATTCTTTGTTTAAAGGTAGTTATACCAGGATCTAGTCAATTTTCTATTAGTCAATTCGTAATTTCGTTTCTCATAAAACCTTTATCTTGAATATATTTTGAAGTTAAATCAAAAATTCATGATGGAAGTCTCTTAATACCTTCATCAATTGACCCTACAATTAGAACCTCATTAATTTTTTGTCCACTGTCTGAAAGGAATGACACCGCTAAAAAAGCTGTGCCATCTAAAAATGTAATTTTACCCAAGCTAGACTCTTTTAAGTTATAAATTTTATTTTCCAACTTATTCACCACACCTTTAATTGAGTTGATTATACACCACTTTTTAAAATATTTTTTTTCCATTTTTAAAAATGGCTGCCTATTTTTTTATATTCTTTCTTCTATTTCTTTTTTTATCATTGATATAAAATCATCTATTTTATATTTGATTTCTGTATTATTTGAGTATTTTTTTACTGTTAATATATTATTCTCTTTTTCGTTCTTTCCAACAACTATATAGTATGGTGTTTTTTTTATGATTGAGTTTCTAACCTTGTAACCAATTCTCTCATCACTATCATCCAATGATGTTCTTATTTTATTATTGAAAAAAATGTCTTGGATAGATTGTGCATAATCATTTACATCTTTTCCTAAAGATAATATATCGACTTGAACAGGAGAATATCATGTACTAAATTCCCCGTTAGTTTGTTCTAATAAAACAGAAATAAATCTTTCGTATGTACCAACTAATCCCCTGTGTATCATAATTGGTCTAATAAGATTACCATCAGGTCCTACATATGTAAGGTCAAATTTTTGTGGTAGTAAAAAATCTAATTGAATTGTAGAAACAGTTATTTCATGACCTTGAGAAGTTCTAGCCTGTATGTCCAATTTTGGACCATAAAATGCAGCCTCTCCTACCATTTTTTTATAATCGATTTTTAGCTCATCTAATAGTTGCTCTAAGTTATTTTCTGCTTCATTTCACATATCATCATCATCATAGTATTTTTCTTTATCATCAGAGTCTCTTAAAGATAAAGAAATATAGTTGATAGTTATATTGAATTTCTCTAATACCTCATTGATAAGTTTGTAACAATTTAAAAACTCGTTTTTTAATTGTTCCTTTGTTGCGAAAATGTGAGAGTCAGTTAATTCCATCGCCCTTACTCTTTCCAATCCTGTTAAACTTCCAGAAAATTCATATCTATGTTGTATTGCGTGTTCAGCAAACCTTAGAGGTAATTCTTTATAACTTCTTTTTTTATAGTCATATACCGAAATGTGATGAGGACAATTCATTGGTCTTAAAACAAGATTTTCTTTATTATCCATTTCAATTGAAGGAAACATATTCTCACGATAATGGTCTCAATGTCCTGATGTTTTATATAGCAATTCTGTACCTAATACAGGTGTTTCTATTTGTATAAATTTATATTCGAACTCCTTTTCCAACAAGTATTTCTTTATCTCGCTTTTTAAAATTGTTCCATTCGGTAATCAAATAGGTAATCCCTGACCAATTAATGGGTCTATATTGAATATTTCCAATCTTTTACCAATAACTCTATGATCTCTTTGTCTTTTTTCATCTAAAAGCTCACTTTTTTTTAGAATTTCTTCATTATCGAAACCATATATAAATTCAATTTTTTGTATTGATTGTTCTTCATTTAAATGAAAAGCAGAGATATTTATTATTTTAAATATTATTTCTTTATATTGAATATCTGTAAAATCAAGCTCTTTTAAATCAAACAAATTCTCATTTTGATCTTTTTCCACCTCGTCCCTTATTGATAAACTTTTTATAGGTTTAGCAATTTTTATGATATTATTATTAACTCCGCTTAAATTTTCTGTTGTGTCAAATAATATAAAATTGTCATTTGTAAAATAATTATAAATTTTAGAATTGTATTTAGAAATTAATAAAGAGTAAAGATAATTTTTTGCTATATTGTTCATAGTTATTTCAGTTAACTCGTCATTTTTTTCGCAAAGTTCTAGTGTGCATCCCATTTTTATTATCACTTCATCGTTTAGTATTAAATCGTTGTGTTTTAAAATATATTTTTTTCATTCTATATTTATATTTTTTTTAATATCTTTAACAGACATGTTTTCTTCTACAATTATTTTTTTAAAATTAATAATATCTAGTTCCATACATATACCTCATTATTCTATAAAACTTTTATTATCAAAATATGGTCTTAAAACATCTGGTAATACTAATTTTTCTCCATCATAATAATTTTCTAAAATGGCTGCAAGCAATCGGTCAATTGCTAAACCTGATCCATTTAGGGTATGTAAATATTCCAATTTACCGTTAACTCTATATTTTGAGTTCATCCTTCTTGATTGAAAATCTAAACAATTTGAACAAGATGATATCTCTCTATATTTATTTTGACTTGGAAATCAAACTTCTAAATCGTATGTTTTTGCTGATGCAAAACCCATATCACCAGTACACAACATCAATACTCTATATGGTAAATTGAATAATTTTAAACACTCTTCAGCATCTTCAACCATTTTTTCTAACTCTATATATGAACTATCTTTATCAGTGATTTTGACCATTTCAACTTTATTGAATTGGTGTAATCTAATTATTCCTTTAGTATCCTTGCCGGCACTTCCTGCTTCTTTTCTAAAGCATTGTGTGAATGCAGTGTAATATAATGGAAGATTTGAATGTTCTATTACTTCTGAATTTAATAAATTTGTTAATGGAACTTCTGCGGTTGGAATTAAATATTGGTCCCCTTCTTGTAGCTTATAAAGGTCTTCTTCAAACTTTGGTAACTGACCTGTTCCAAACATAATATTATCGTTAACAATTAAAGGTAACCAAAACTCTTGATATCCTTTTTTTGAGTGTTTTTTTAACAATATATCAATTAAAGCCCTTATTAGTTGTGAACCTTTATTTTTATAAACAACATATCTAGATCCAGCTAATTTAGTACCTAATTTGAAATCAATCAATCCTAATTTCTCAGCAATTTCTCAATGACTTAAATTTGATGCAACTTTTTTATCATTATTTCAGTTTCTTATCTCTTTATTATCATTTTCATCAAAACCAGTTATTACACTTTTATCAGGAATATTTGGTATGTTGATATTAATTGTAAAGATCTTAGACTCTATATCACTTAAAATCTTTTCTAAGTACAAAATTTCTTTTTCTATTTCTTGAAGTTTTACTTTTACAGATTCTAAAACAACAATTTTGTTTTGTACATCTTTGGTTATCTTATTTTTCTCAAACTTCAAGTTTTCTAAATCATAAATAATTTTTTTTCGTTTTTTATTGAGTAACAAAAGTTCACTAATCTCTTTTGTATAATTTTTTTGCCTAGTATTAAGCAATCTAATTATTTCATCTTTATTATTTTCTATGTAATCAATACTTAACATTTTAATGTCTCCAGTCCATGAGAAAAAATATATACTTTTGGAATTTTAACTATATGGTACTACCGCGACAAAATTCAAAAAACTTTTTTCTAGTGTCTTATTATTAACAAGGCATTTGAAAAAGTTTTTTTATTAAGTTTTATAATTTACTTCCAACTTTTTTTCTCTATTTTATTTTTGTCAATTTTTAAATTGATTTTAGTAATATCAATTTGTTTAGAATCCATAATTGATGAGAAATTTTTATCTAACATTTTTAAATAATTAGTACCATACTTCTCGTAATAATTTTCTGGCTCAGTTTTAACGAGACCGAGCGATTCTTTTCTAAGAGCTAAAAACTTACGAAATAACATAAATGATGCGTAATACATAACTATAACAGCAAATCATTTTAAGTAATATGTAAAGTCATTCATCTTGATATTTAATCCACCTTGAATACCTACAAATATAGCGAAAAATGCAAACACTGTACCAAATACTCCACCAATTAGCAAACCGTATGCTACTTTAGGATTATAATTATTATCTCTGTGGAAAGTTCATGCTGTTGTTGGCAATGCAAAACCAGCTGCACAGGTCATTATAGGAAATGCAATAATTGTTTCCATTCCTAATAACGAAACTATCGCTAATGCGGGTGCATATAAACCGATACCAAAACTTTGTAAACCACCAATTATAAAGAATGCTAATATACCAACACCTAATTTTCAACCAGATAGCCCTTTAGTTCCTGCGTTTTCAAATAAACCAACTTGTGCAAGAATCATTAATATACCAGCAACTGCTAAGCAAACTGATACAAACAAAGCTACTACTTTTTTATTAACTAAGTTAACTATTTTAGCTGCTAGAAATGCACCTATCATAGCTGATATTACAAGACTAATCAATGTCACTAATTCAACTTGTATAGCACTCACGAACAAAGTACCAGCTAATAAGTTTGGAATAGTTAAGCCAATATTTAAAGTTCCGGGTAAATTCTTCACATTTTTTACTGTGTTAGTGGCATTTAATGCAGCAACTGTAACAGCAAATGAACCAACACCAATTGTGTCAGTAAAACTACCTATGAATCCAATAGAAGAAGTCTTAAATAGGTTTTCTTCTTTATCTAGAAAAATTCTTTTCGTTGTTTTGGTAATTATAAAGACCAAGAATCCTATTATCAAACAAACACCGATACACATAAATATAAAGGCTGTAATCTGATCCTTATCTTTAAAACTAAATGTTTCTCCATTATTAGCTACTTTAAAATAATATAAGTAATTAACAATCAAACTAATAACCAATAAACTGATAGTCCCTAATATCGCAATAAAAGCTATATTTCTAGGTTTTAGAGTTTTCTTTAAAATTGAGTAATCTTGTTTTACTTTCTTGATACTGTCTTTTTTATTTTCTTGTTTTAAACTCTCTAGTTTTACTTGATATTCAGCTTTCAATTCAATATAGTTTAAATTATTTTTTATTAAATTTGACTGATTATACTCTCAAATAGCTAGTGAATAATTTAAATCTAAATAGTCTTTAATTTTGGATACATATTCAGAATATAAATTTGTTGACTCCACAACTTTTTGATCAAATTCTTCTTTAGTTAGCCTCTGATTCTTAAATTCTTTTCTTAAAAATCCTAGTTGCTCTTTGTAGAATGTCTTCATTTCTATTTTTATCTCTGCTAAATTATAAAGGTTAGATATATGAGTTTGTAGTTCTTCTTCGTTTTCCATAACATTTTTGATTAACTTTTGATTACTCATTCTTTATGCTACTTAAAAGCTATAACTTCTATTTCTATTAGACTATTTTTTGGTAAGTTTTTTACAGCAAATGTACTTCTTGCTGGTTTATGGTTTTCGAAAAAGTTCTCATATAAATTATTAACTTCTGAAAAATCTTTGATATCTTCTAAAATAATAGTTGTTTTAATAACATCATTTCTTGTGTAACCCGCTGCTAATAATATTTCAGAAATATTAGCAAAAATTTGTTCAGTTTGACCTTTTAAATCAGATTTCAATTCCATAGTATTAGGGTCTAAACCAATTTGACCTGAAACATACAAGAAACCGTTATCTAATTGAATTGCTTGTGAATAAGGACCAACAGCTTTCGGTGCTTTTGGGGTATGAATATATTTCATTTAAATGATAGAATTTAAAAATTCTTTCTCCATAACTGAATATCCATCTTTTTCCAAGTCATTAATCACATTTTTTAACTCTTCTTTAGTATTGATATCAACTACTAATCTTATAATTTCTCTATTAATTCCCAAAGTATTTTCTAATTGTGAATCTGAGATTTTATGTATTTGCACTCCATTATTATCTACAATATTAGTAATTTTTGAAAGATGTCCTTTTCCTAGTGGAGCATCTATTTTGATAACCACTCTACGATTTAAATCAATCAAAGCTCTGTTTGTTATATTTAAAAATGTTGTAACATCAATGTTACCACCAGATAATACACAAACAACTTTTTTACCTTTTATGTTTAGTTTATTAAATAACATTGCCGCACTCGAAACAGCTCCAGCACCTTCTGCAACTACTTTGCAATTTTCAAATAAGAAAAGAATTGTTTTTGCTATTTCTTCCTCAGTTACTAAAACCACATCATCAACATATTTGTTTAGTAATTCAAAAGTTACGTCCCCTGTTTGTTTAACAGCGATACCATCTGCTATAGAAAGTTTACCGTCAACCATGAATGGTTTTTTGTTTTTTCTAGCTTCATAATAACTTGGTACATTCTCACTTTCAACACCAATTAGTTTACAATTAGGGTTTACATTTTTGATATAAGTAGCAATTCCAGCTAATATACCTCCACCACCAATTGGAACTAGTACATAATCAGCATCTTTCACTTGTTCCATTATTTCTATACCAATACTTCCTTGACCCATAACAACATCGATATCATTAAACGCATGAACTAATGCCTTATTTGTTTCTTTTACAATTTCCATTGCTTTAGCATTTGCGTCATCAAAGAAATTTCCGTGTAAAATTACTTCCACACCGTAATTTCTAGTTGCATTTATTTTAGCTAACGGTGCAGTTTTTGGCATAACAATTGTAGCTGGCACTTTTAACAAATTAGCTGCAAAGCTTACCCCTTGAGAGTGATTCCCAGCACTGGCAGCAACAACCCCTTTTTTCAAAACTTCAGGATCAATTGACATCATTTTAGACAAGGCTCCTCTAAGTTTAAAAGAACCTGCTTTTTGTAAATTTTCTAATTTAACATAAATTTCGTTCCCGGTAAGTTGACTCATTTTGGTCGCATATATCATAGGAGTTTTATTTAAGAAAGGTTTTATTTTTTCGTATCTTTTTTCAATACCTTCTTTTGTGATATTATTACTCATATTAACACCTCTTTCATTCGTGGTTTCTCAACCACCTTTATAATAAACCTATTTTCGGTAAAATTTCCAATATAATACTTTATTTTAAAAATTATATCTATTGATTCATATTAAGAAAGTTTTCTAAAAAACTTACTCCCTTGCTTGTTAACTTCCTTCCTCTTGCTGTTTTTATTATTAAGTTATTTTTTAAAAGATTTGGTTCTATTAAAGTTATAATAAGTTGTTGCGACATATTTATAATTTGTTGAATACTCTCAATCCCTAAACAACCGTTTTTCCATAATATGATTAAATAATCTATTTCTAAAGATGTTAAGCCATACTTAAATAAATTCATTTTTTTGAAAGTATCTTTTATAAACTCAATATTAATACTTAAAGGTTTTTCTATTACAACATAGTCATTTATCCGCTTTAATAAGTTGATAGCTACCCTTGGATTTAACTTACAGAAACCAGATATAAAATTTGCAATCTCATCATCTATGTTAAAATTCATTTTTTGAACATTTATTTTAATTATTTGAGAAATATCCTCATTTGTATAATTGTCGAATGTAAAGTTGATAGGAAATCTATTTACAAATGGTTGTATTATTTTGTTTATCTCAGTTGTGGCACAAATCAAAGTAAATTCTGGTAGCTTGATATTAACTATTTTAGAGTTATATTCTTTACCTATTATGATGCTCAATTTTCGGTCTTCAAGAGCAGGATATAAAATCTCAAAAACCTCTTTTGATGCAGAATGCACTTCATCAATAAATATAATTTCATTATTTTTTAGCGCTGTTAACGGTGAAATTATATCGCTAGCTTTTTGTAAACTAGGACCATTTAATATATAAATCTTTTGTTTTAATATTTTAGAAATCAAATAAGCTAAACTAGTTTTACCAACTCCACTGCCACCACTCAAAAAAATATGATCTACACATTTACCTCGAATTCGCGCAGACTCAAGGCACACTTTTAAATTTTCAATAATATTTTTTTGACCAATATATTCGGAAAAAGACTCAGGTCTAAACTCATTCATTTATATTTTTCCCCAACAAAATAAGAGATTCTTTCAATATGATGTCTTCTTTTTGACTAAAATTTACCTTATTTACAACTTGATAAACATCAGAAATTTTATAACCAAGTCTATGTAAAGAATTGATAACATTCATTTGTTTTTGTGAATATTTTTGTTTGAAATACTTCTCGCGCAATTTGTACATGATGTTTTTAGCATTTACTTCACTTATTCCGCTAAGATCTGTTAATCTAGAAATGTCTCCTGACTTTATATAAGTTAAAAAATCATCTAGTTTGACATTATCAAAGATATTTTCAATAGTTTTTAAACCAACATTTTTTATTTCTAGTAATATTTCAACTAAATCACGTGTTTTAGAATTATAAAAAAATAATATTTTATCTGTAAAATCATTTCGATAATGTAATATATAAAATAAATCACAATCTGTTTTACAAACACTTTCGTCTTTTGATGCTATTAATATACCTTTATAACCGATTCCATTAACCTCAATCAACAAATCCTTATTGTTATGTTCAATAACTTCCCCTTTTAAAAAATACATGTGAAACCTCCAATATGTATAATCTAGTTGGGAAATAAAAAAATTACACTTGCGTGCAATTATTTACTAATATTTTTCTTTTTTGTTGTAGTAGCACTTTTCTTAGTTGTTGATGCCACTTTGGTTTCTTTTTTCTTAGTTGATACGCTAGCTTTTTTACCTTCAGCTTTTTTGCTTAAATTAACTACCTTGCTTGTTTCTGTTTCGGTTGGAACAGAAATTGTTTTTTTATTTCTATTTGAGTTGAAAAAACTATTTCTTTCTTCGGTGATCATCTTAGCTCTTTTTAAAGTTAAAGGTTTACCGTCGATGTCATATTTATTTTTCATAGAATCGACTGAGTTATTATTTTTTCTATTTATAATTGAATCTATTCTTTCTTTATTTTTTATAGAATCTTGAACCCCTTTAGGAAGTTCAGAAAGATTACTTTTACCACTTTTAGAAGATGCAACGATAGCTGATTGCTTCAAAAGGTAAATCTTTGAGTGTTTTTCTTCTAACATTTTTGGTCTTGTAATAACTTTACCAGATGACATTTTATCTTCTGTATTTTTCTTTTTATCATTGACAAACTTTTGGTTAGTGCTTGCCTTAGTTGCTTTAATCATAATCGATTCTCCTCAATACTTGTAAACATATTAATTATATCGTATTTAACACTATATTAAAACAAAAAGCTAGATTTAGTAAAATTATTTATAATTTACAAAAATATGAAAATAGTGGTAAAAAATAAAAAAATTGGAATTAACCAAATTTTCTGTTTTGTTTTTGTTTGTAAATACGTTTTTCTTTTTTGCTTAAGTGATACTCTCTTTTTCTCGCTTCTGCTTTAGAAGAGGCAGCTACTTTTTGAAAACGTTTAAGTGCTTTTTCGATTGGTTCACCTTCGCGTACTACTACACTTGCCATCTAGATTTCAACTCCTAATTCAAAATTATTATACATATAAATGTATATCTTGTGAATAATTTTACATATTTTTTTTCATTTTTTTTATAAATTATCACTTTTGGAAAAGAAATATAGTTAAAATAACTATAAATAAGGGGTTATATAGATATGAAACGTTTGAATTTGATTGTTACAGGTGGAATAGCGGCTAGTAAGTCAAAAGAATTATATCATTTACTAGCTAAAAAATATGATGTGAAATTGATACTTAGCACAAATGCTGGAAAGTTTGTTGATTTTGAGTCGTATGAAACACATGACAAAATTTTTACTGAAAGTTTTTATGACCCACATCATTATGGTAAACATATTAAAATGTCTCATGAGTCTGATTTGAATATAGTTTATCCAGCTAGTTTTAACTTTATTGGTAAAATAGCTAACGGTATTGCTGATGACCTACCATCTCTAGTTTTTGCTGCTTCTAAGTCAAAAACTATTCTCTTTCCAAGTATGAATTCCAACATGTATTTGAGTCCTATATTAGAAAAAAACAAAAAGACTCTTTTAACCCATACAAATATAAGATGAATTGAACCAACATATGGTAAACTGGCAAGTGGACATGAAGGTATCGGAAGATCATTAGAACCAATTGAAGCAATCAAAATAATAGATGAAGAATTAACTGATTATCTTAATATCAATAATAAAAAATTTATGTTGAATTTTGGAAGAACAAGAAGTTACATAGATAAGATTAGGTATATAACAAATACTAGTAGCGGTAAAATGGGATTAGCACTTAGAAATGCCCTTCTTAATTATTCTCAAAGTGTAATCAGTGTCTTTGGTGATACAGATTTTAATCTTCAACAGAATGAAAAAAACATTTATTGTAACACCAATGAAGAGATGTTGGAAGTAATGAAAAAAAACTTTTTCGATAGTGATGTCGTTATTTGTTGTGCTGCACTTAACGATTTTGAAGTGTTAGAGTATGTAGATAAAAAAATTGAAAAAAGAAATTTAAAAAATAACTCATTGAAATTAGATTTAAAATACTCAATAGATGTATTGAAAGAATTAGGCAGTATAAAAAGAAACCAGTTTTTAGTAGGATTTAGTTTATCAAATGAATTTGATTTTCAAAAAGCTAAAGAAAAACTAGTCGAAAAAAATTTAGATATGCTTGTTGTTAATTTATTAGACTCTGTTGGAAATGATAAAACGAGTTTAAAAATTATGTTTAATGATAATACAAATATTATTCACCTAGATAACTTACCAAAACATTCAGTGGCATTTGAAATAATTAAAGCTATCAATGAAAAATTAGCGGTGCATAATTAATTTGTTTGTTACTTGAAAACTTTCTACAAAAGTTTTCATTAATTTTTTTCTCTCTTCATTTATTTCGAAATAAAGAAATCCGTTTTCAATTCTAAAATTCTTAAATCATTTATGATAACCTTTCAAATTAGACAAGCTTCTCAACTTTAGTTTCAAAATATCATTATTAATTTCTATACTCATAATGTTTTTTGAACCTTCAAAATATTCAATAAGTTCTAAACATTGTTTTTTTATTTCTCATGAAGATATTTTTTTTGTCTTCTCAATATTGATGTCAAAGAATTTAAACCATAAGTAAAATGAGAAATAACCTATTAGCGAATAAATGATCCCTACCAAAGGAATTCAATATATACCAGTCTTCTGACCATTTATTGTTGGTATAACTCCATTCATTACAAAATCAAAAAGTCCAGTTGAAAAAGTTGTACCGACTTTTACTTGTAACAATGATGTTGTCATTCCCATAAACCCTGTTAACGGTGCATAAACAAGAAAAAAATAACCAGGCATTATAAAACAAAACATATATTCTACTGGTTCAGTGATTCCTAACAAGAAAGAAGTTAATGCTGTTGAGATATAATAACCATATTCTTTTCTATTAGAGTTTTTTAAAAATAGAAACAGCGCAAGAGTTGGTAAGACAAACATAGAATTTACAAATCCACCAGTTAGGAAACGAGTAACTCTAAAACCTATATTTCAACAATCATCAATAGAAACATATTTACTATTTAATATGGCAATAGATATTCTTTGATCACCACTTATTTCCCAAAGTTTTTCTACGGAACTTGTTTGATATATTCATTCTTCAATATTATTTAGTAAGTATTCAATGTTATTGGTTTTTAAAATATCAAATATTGAGTCTATATCCAAAGATCCTAAATTATAAATCTGATCATAAATTTCTCTTGATATACCATTAGTTCTAGATAAATACTCTGCTAATAATTGACTTTGATATTGTGAAAGGTCTCCCCCTATTTGCGTATACCACATTGGAGCTTGCCACAATAAACTAGATCCGAATGGTATCAGCATTCTTTGTATAGTTCTAAATACAAATGAATCTAAACCATTTGGTGATTTTGCAACTTGTGACCCAAGTCAACTTAGTAAAAATCCTAAAATCGGTCATATCATAATAAAAATTAAAGAAAATACAAAAGAGTAAAGCGGCATAATTAACAATGCAAATTTTTCTTTTTCAAAAAAACTTAAACTTTTTGGTAAGCTAACATTTTTTGTAAAGTTAAAAAAAATAACATTTAATGAACCGATCATTATTCCTCCAATAACTCCAGTATTGAATGTTTTATAGCCGAACAAATCAGTTAAATATATTTTTTGATTAAGGGCTTTTCAAAATAATATACTAAAAGTATTTTTGTTGTTATCATTAATCTTTAAAAATGAGTTAATGATAACAATAAAAATAATATAACTCAATAAGGTAACATAAACAGCCGCACCTTTATTCTTAGAAAAACCTATACTGATTGCTAATGCAAACCAAACACCAATATTTAAAAAAAGTATTTGTCCAACACTTGTAAAAAGTTTAGACAAAACATTATCGCTACCACCAGGTAAATATATTCTAAAAATATTTCCAAATGTAATTATTAAACCAAATATTGGCATTAGAATAATTACAAAAGAAAAACTGGCACCCAACTTCCCTACAAAACTTCTAAAGCTTGCTTTTGTATAATAGGATATATCTAATTCTTTTTTTCTTAAAGCAGTTATTTTCATTTTGCATTCAACTCTATTTCTTTAAATACATTTTCACCTTTATTTTTTTTGAGTTATATTTTTTATTTAATAATCCTTGATTACTATGTCTTTTATATTCTTCCAATTCTAATTTTTCTTTTTTGGTAATGGTGTTCAAAATTTTTTTACGTTCTAAATAACTAACTCTTTTTTGTATTTGTAAGTTATAAGCTTCATTTATTAATAATTTCAAGTTATCAAACTTATAATTATTTTTATTTGTTTCCTCTTTTTCGAATTCAAAAACATTTCTTGCTTGAGTTATTTTCTCTTCGAAAGTAAGTTCATCCATCAAAGGAGTTTCTACTAAGTCATCATTTAATAAATATTTGTTATTTTTTATGTTATTATTTTTTTGTTTTAAATTTTTTATTGCTTTTAGGAACAAATGTTTTGTTGCTAAGTTTTTTTTCATGTTGAACGTTTTTCATTTTTTTTCTAAATGTTTATAAGCTAAGGATACTTTGTATTTATCTCTAAATATAATATAGTCTGTTTCTTTTTTTAAACGTTCTCTATCTTTTAATATTCTTTTTTCTTTTTCAATTTTATTTTGCTCTTTTAAAAAATTTAATTCTTCTAAAAGTTTTTCTTTTTCTTTGTTTAGCTTGTCTAAACTTTTTTCTTTTTTATTTACTGTTGACTCTAACGTATTAAAAATATTATTTATTTTTTTATTCGTTGCTTTTTTTTACTGTATCAGATTCAATTTCATCCATTATTGCATTATACTTCGATGTAAAATTAATTCCATCTTCACTAAAAATATTTTGTGAATCACTTTCATAATCATCATCAAAACCTTCTACAGTAAAGAAACTATCTACATAAGGTTCGTTAGTTTTTTTGTTTGTTGTATTTTTATTTATTTTATTTTGGTTAAACCTTATCATATCTTTTTGTAGTTTTTTCAAAGCCACATTATTTTTTTCTTTTAAATAATCCCTAACGTTTTTTTCATCTCTTTCAATGTCGATGGTCAGGTCATCAGCTAAAAGTAAATCTAATGGTAAAGATTCTACGGTTTTATATGTTTTAATTGCGTCATCTATCTTAACTAATTTATTATTAGCTTCATTTATTAAATTTAAATTTTTTTGTTGTAAAGCAATATCATTTTCTTTTTTTGCTTTCAAATAATTTTGTTTTGCAAGTTTAATTTTTTTATTTTCCTCGTCTATTACAACTTCAAGCATTCTCTTTTTATTTGCTAACTCTCTAAACTTTTCTTTTTCTCTTTGCTCTGGAGTTTTATTATCTTGATTAGTTACCATGATCTTTTTGAAATCATTATTCAATAAAGAATTAGTTTTTTCTTCAGTTGCCGAGTTCTTACGGTTGTTATAAGTCTTATTTTTTTCGTTATTAAATAATTGTTGTATTCTTAATAAATTATTTTTTCTTTGTTTCAAAACAAACTCTTGCTTATTATTTCCAAAAATGTTTTTCTCTTTTAAAAGATTTAGTTGATTTTCTAATAACTCGTTTTCGATTATTAATAATCCTTCTATGTATTTTCCAATATTGCTTCTGATTTCTTCATCGAAATTAGAAAACTCATATGTAAGCAAGTTTACTGTTGTAGGATTTAAATTCAAATTCACTAATTCATCTATTCTACTTCTTATAGACTTTGGTAAACCAAATGTATTAACTTCATTTTTTCTTATTTTAGCCATTATATTCTCCTTAAAATAAGTGATTTAACTTTATTATAACAAAAAAGCTCTCTAATCCTGTAAGCCATTTGTGTTTCGTGTAAACATATGATTACGATCATTAATAATCATAAAAAAACTTCTTGTCCGCTTTGATAATATCACATTCTTCAATTATAAAACACATAAGTATATTGCTATTACTATTGAATTATTGTGTAGAACACTGTTTTTAGATATAACAAGTTGGTTTTTTTGAAATCATAGGTTTAGTTGTTACCTATCACTACATGTTTAAATTTTAAAATAAAAAAACCATCAATATGGTTTCGATTTTGTATTGTCGTAATACTAATATTCAAGTGTTTTTATTCTTTCAGAAAAGTTTACAACTATAATACTTACATAAAATAGTAAAGTAAATACTAAAATTCCTGAATAAACAATGATAGTTCCTATAGAATAACCAACAATTATTGGGTATAAAATAAATAACACAATAACCAGCAATGTATACACAAAAGATAAAATCAAAGAAACTTTTAACTTTTGAACTTTTTTGAAACAAAAAAGAAAATTAAACATAGCTGCAACTATTATTAAAAACCCAGTTAGTAATGATGGAATAATAATAGTTAATGAACTTCCTGATATAAGTACAATTATTGTAGATAAAAATCCCAAAACTGCGACAATACAAGAAATAACTAAAATAGATAATTTTGCACGATTCATATAATTCTCCTAAATAAAAAAATATCGAGTTTTTTCTCAACATTTATAAGTTTATTATATCATAAAATACTTATTGATAACACATTTCTGTGTTTTGAAAGTGCACGTAATTTAATGTAGATTAACCTTCAATAAAATAAACAATATTTTATTATCCAAAAAAGAGTGAAGGATTTTTCATACTTAAATAACTCTTTTGAATAAGATTTCACTTATAAAGAAACATTCAAAAAAAAAAAAAAAAAAAACAAGCATTCTAGTTGTAACTACTTGTTTTAGATAAATTACTTTTTACTTAAATTAGCAAATAAATCGGACATATTTTTATTGTTAGAAACAAAATCTACTGAGCTATCTATTTTATCTTTATCAATTGTTAAAATATCCGTATTTTTAAAATTTTCTTTTGTTATTTCTACATTATTTTTTTTCAATGTGATCACCCCTTAAAATAATCTCAAATACGCTTGATCATATAAATATTTGTATACATATAAAAATAATTCATCTTCAGAAAATACTTTACTTGAGTTCTTTTCTAAATTAATTTTACCATTTTTCTTTACATAAATATATTCGCAATTGTCTACAATTTCTGACACTAATTTCTCTCATTTTTTAATAAATTCATTACTTTCGAAAGAGTTATATAAGTAAATACAATATTTATGTAGAAAAGATGTCGTTAATAAGACTGCGCTTCGTTTGTTACCATTAATTAGAAAATGGCCTTTACAAAATCTAATTAATAAGTCGCTAGCTTTGCTAATTCAATTACCTTCTTGATTTTGAAACCATTTATAATAAATAAATGAGTTAATGCAAGATTCTTGCAATCCTGATGGTTTATCCTCAACATTTAATTCATACCCTATGCTTGTTTTTAACATTGGCAATTTTTTCATAACTGCTTCAAGTAAAGCATTACATTCGTTGTACAACTTACTACATATAAAATCATATCTGATAAATAAAAGAGAGTATATAGTCAATGATTGCTTCCCAGATTTATATTTAGTGAGAACTTTGATAACATTTTGATCTAAATGAATTAATTTATTATTAAAATAACTCGAGTTTAATGTTTTCTGTAATAAATCATTAAATAATTTGATATCCGCATCATTAGTAGCGATATAGTTAAATTTATTTACGATCATATAAAACCAACTTTCATTATTGAATTAATTGTAATATATATTACTTTGTATTTTGCAAAATAATATCCTAAATTAATTTAATATGGAAAACTCGATAAACACATAAATTGATATAAGATATAAAATTTTAGAGATGAATCTTGCTTTTATCATTATTCTTGTTTGGTTATTTTAACACAAAGATTAATAGCTGTTATTTTCTATAGAAATTCCTTCTATTATTTTTACCCCAGAACTTGTCCCTATTCTAGATACCCCTAAATCTATCATTTTTTTAGCATCTTCATAAGTCTTCACACCACCAGCTGCTTTTACTTTTGCTCTTCCTTTTACAACTGAAAGCATTAGTTTAACAACTTCAAATGTTGCCCCTTGTGTTGAAAACCCAGTTGATGTTTTGACATATTCAACACCTGATTCCAATGCTAACTCACAAACTTTTATAATTTCCTCATAAGTTAATAAACAAGTTTCCAAAATTACTTTAACAATATTATTTGGAGCTTGTTTTTTAACTTCTTTGATATCCTCTAATACAAGATCTCAATTTCCATCTTTTACAGCACCAATATTAACTACCATATCTATTTCATTAGCCCCTCTATTTAATGCTTCTTTTGTTTCAAAAGCCTTAACAGATGTTAAGGTCGCACCTAAAGGAAAGCCTATAACTGTTGTAATGCCAACATTACTTCCTTTTAAGGTTTGTTTTGCAAGTTCGATTTGAGTAGGATTGACACATACAGTAGCAAAATCATATTTGATAGCCTCTAAACATAACTCCTTGATTTCTTTGTTAGTGGCTGTTTGTTTTAGTAAAGTATGATCTATGTAATTATTTATTTTCATGTTATATAACACCTCTTTCGTCTTGGTTTCTTTCGATGACATTAAGCACTTTAATTGCCTCACAAGAAATATTCAATAAATAGTCTCTTAATTTGTAATCGTTATTTAATATCATTTTTGAAAAAACTGCTAATTCGTAATCAAATAAGTTTACTTCTAGCGGAGCATTTTCTTCATAAACAGTATTTTTGTTCATATTTTGATGAGAAAGAACAGAAATATTTTTTAAACTTATACAATCATCAAATATAATCGTAGCCATATCAGAAGATATTTCATTTTTTATTGTTCCTGCACTAGCTTTACTACAAACTATATTTACAATTACTTCATTTTCGTGTCTTAGTAATACACAATCGTTTAAGCCACTACCATTAGGTAATTTCAAACCCATTGCTTTCACTTCTTTTACAGGACCAAAAAGCGATATTGCTAATTCAACAGGATAAATAAGCATATCATAAGTTGAACCTTTACCTAATTTCTCATCAAATACAGAATCGTATATTCCTTTTTTTACATTTTCCATTCTTGATGAGTATTGTTTTAAATTAAATGTTGCTAAAAAAGGATTTATATTATTTGAGTATTCGAATAAGATTGCGAATTGAGGTAAATGAATTGTTTTATATGCCTCCATTAAAATGACATTGTTCATTATTGCTAATTTTGATAACTCGAGTGCTTGATTATATTCTAATGTTAAGGGTTTTTCTAATAAGACATGTTTTTGTAATTGTATGAAATATTTAGCCTGTTCAAAATGTAAACCATTAGGTGTTGCAATATAAACAGCATCAACCTCATCAATCATTACATTAAATGAATCGACTGCCCTTGCATATAATTTGTATTTTCTAATGATACTTTGTGCTTTGTCTTTTTTTCTTGAGTAACAGCAAGCAATTTCAAGATTTGGATTTTTTAAAGCAGCCTTGATAAACTCTTCGACAATTTTTCCTGTCCCAATAGTTCCAATTTTTATCATTAATTATCATTCTCCATAAACGGATTGTCAACCTTTTTTTTATCCAAAACTTTTTCTTCTATATTTTTTGTTTTGTTCATAGGATTAACAACTGTTTCTTTCAGTTTAATTTCTTCATATCAAGTTTTATTAATGTGATGTTGTTCAGTTAGTCTTGATAATGTTTCTAGGATCGAAATAGAAACACCAAATATAAATAGTACTATAATTACTACAATTGTTGATATTAATCTTGTTCGTGGGTCTAGATTTTTGAATAAAATAACAGCTAAACCAAGTAAAAAAACAACAATCATGAAGCAACAAGACATTGATATGTATATTTTTTCATTCTTTGTAAACTTTTGTTTAGTTAATTTATGTATATAAAATCTTAAAATGAAGTAAATGATGCCAGCTAGAATTGCTAGAAAATAAAGTGTAAATTGAATTTTGTAATAAATTTCACTAAAGGCTAGCACATCATTGTTTTTAGTTTTTATTGCATATACTAGACTAATCAAACCAATTGAATACATCAAAATTAAAGATAAAGTCAATAAAAATTTAATGAATACAAACGTTTTTGGATTTATTTTATTTTTCATAAGCTAATTCACCTTCGATAATAGTTTTAATGACATCATAATTATTGTCTAAAACAACCAAATCTGCCAACTTACCTACTTCAATGCTACCTACTTGCCCGTAGATATTAAGTTGTTTGGCAATATTGATAGAAGTCATTTTTATCAAGTTATTTAATGTTAATCCAGGTATTTCTTTCATCATTACACGTACATTATGATCATATGTTGCCCCTGCTCCAGCAAGCGCACCCCCCTCTTTTAGATAAACTTTCATGCCTTCCTTAATGACATCTAAGTTTCCTAATTTGTAATTACCATCACTTAAGCCTTTTGCACTCATCGCATCAGTTATAATACAAATTTGATCGGGTCCTTTAACTTTATATATAAGTCGTAGAGTTTCTGGTTTTATATGAATTCCATCTGATATGACTTCACACAAAATGTCATCAAAATATAATCCTGCAGTTGCTAAACCTGGTTCATGTTGTGAAACACCACTCATACCATTAAATAAATGAGTGACATGTTTGACACCAAGATTATAATCTTTTATAAAATCCTTCAACATCAAATTTGTATGTCCTGCAGAGGGTAAAATATTGTTTTCTAATAAATACTTTGTAAAACTACCATCTTGTAAGTCAGGAGCATAGGTAACAATTTTAATATTATTATCTGATGCTTCTATAAACTCATTTAGAGTATTGATATTTGGAGTTTCTAATAATGCTAATTCATGAGCACCTTTTTTTGAAGGCGAAATAAAAGGACCTTCTAAATGGCAACCTAAGTTTTTAGAGTTTTTTGATCTTTGATTTTTCATAAACTCACTAAAAGCTTTCAAATACTTCAAATTGTTGTCTTTTGAATTTGTAACACTTGCTTGAATAAAGCTTGTTATTCCTTCGCGTTTTACAATATTTGCAAATTTATGATATGATTCTATATCTCCAGATTCAAAGTCAACACCATAACCACCGTGTACGTGACAATCTATAAAACCAGGAAGTATAAAATTGTTGTCTAAATCAATTCCATCTTTTAAACATTCTCCCTTGTTAATAGACTTGATTTTCTTATTTTCGATTTCTATTCAACCGTTTTCGATAATTCCATTTTCTAGAACAATTTGTGCATTTTTTAAAATCATTTTTACTCTCCTAACACATTAATTTTAAGGTAAATTTCTTAACATTCCGTTATTAAATAAAAAAAATCTTTTTAAGATTTTCATTTAATGAACCCAAAAACAGATGCGGTTGAGAATGATATTAATACTAATGGTCAAGATGTCATTAACCATGTCGGCGCTGCAATCTCTTCTCTAAATAAAGTTCAAATAGTTAATTGTATAATTGTTGTTACAGTTCATAATATTATCAATTGGTTAAACATCAATTTATTATAATTAAAACGTTTTATATTTATTGCCATAATCCACCCTACTAAAATAGGAGTTAATGCGAAAGGCATAATTACAATACTTAAAACTGCAATAGTTATTTGTGTTGGACTTTTATATGGGTGTACTAACCCTGGTAAAATCATTGTTAATATGTAAGTTATAATCAAAAATCAAAATCAAGCATTTTTTAATATCATACTTTTAAATTCTCTTTTAGAATCTATTCTAACATTTCCAAGTCATCCTGTGAATTTTGACATACCATTATTTCTTGTTGAAATAAATGTTGCTGCTCACATAGTTGAAAATATTATCAAAGAAGATAGAGATATTGGTAATAAGATTACGATAAATACAAGAGATGCTTGTAAAAGATTTAAAGAAACATTACCATTATAAGTATTATTAATTTCGTTAATACCATTACCTAGCAAACTACTTAGTCCATTTTGGAAATGATATCTTATTATTGTTAAGTAAGTAAAACTATTCTTTAAGTTAGATGAAAAATAATTTTTATCTAGACTGTTTCAAATCTTATTAACATTTTCTAATTGGTTTAATTGTCCTTCCAACAAAGAAATGGTTATCAAACCAACAATAGCTATAAATATAAAGATTCCAAAAGATACATACATACCATATTTACCAACAGTTTTGATTGCATCATATTTGTATTGTCTTTTTATTTTTTCTATTATTGTTAGAAATACTGAAATTGATAGTAAAAATCCTAAAATAATACCTAGCATTGGTAGTAAAAAAGACCACATAACAGCAATAAATACTAGTAATGATGAATGAACTTTGATCATTGTTGGAAGCCCTTCCAATCCAAAAACAAAATACGCTAAATCTATTGGGTTTTTAAGATTGTTTTTTACACGTGTGAAATATTCTTTGCCTTCGTCACCTAAAAACTTCATTATATTATCGATTTCATTAGAAATGTTCACTTTATTATTTAAAACTAAAGAAATGATAAGAAATGTTAGAAAAGTAATGGCAAATGAAGATGTTATTATTATTAATGTTTTATGCTTCATAATTTGACCTCTTTAAATATTATATAATGTTTGATTTGTAATTAATTTATAATTTTCTCTTTTAAAGTTGATTTTCGGTGATTCATTTCTCTTGAACAAGCTCTCAAAAATAACTCTTTATTTGATAGGATAAATAAATTTTTCTTGGCTCTAGTTATGGCAGTGTAAATCATTTTTTTATTTGTAAAGAAGTTAGTAGACTTGTTTGTGTCATCTAATACTAAAATTACTGTATTATATTCACTCCCTTGAGTCTTATGAATACTACAAGCATAATTTAAATTGATTTTAGAAAAACCCTCAGGTTTAAAGAATTTTGATCTAGCATTGAAATTTATGTAACCATATTCTAGTTTTTTATTATCGAAAGTTAATTTTTCTATAAAACCTATATCTCCATTTGATAGCTCTAATTTAGGGTCGTTTTCAATATACATTACTTTATCATTTTTTCTATATTCATATGCACCACGTTTATAAACATTCTCGTGTAGACGAGCTGGATTTACGAGTTCTTGAATTTCTTCATTCAAATTAATGATCCCCAAGTTATTTTTGTACATTGGTGCCACAATTTGAATGTCTGTTAACTCATCTTCCAATATAAGTGGTCTATATTCTGAATAAATTTTTTTAATTTCACTTAAAAGAGCATCATTATTTTCATTAAAAATAAAATGTAGATTATCAGAATCAACAAAATCAAAGTTTCTTATAGTTGATTCTTTGATTGAGTTTGCCAATTTTATTATTTTATTTTCTTTACCTTCATGATTTGTTTGACGATTATTTTTTGTCAAAGTGATAATTTTGAACTTATTACTTTCAATTAAATCTTGAAAAAGGTTACCGTAATTTACACTTGGAAGTTGGTCAACATCACCAACAAGTACTAGTTTTTTTTCTATCAATACACCTTTTAATAGACAAGCGAACAAATGATTATCAATCATTGAACATTCATCAAGAATTACAAGGTCCTTGAATGTAGGATTTTTTTCATCTAAATCAAATTTATCGTTACCAGAGTACTTCAATAGTTTATGGATTGTAGTAGCTGAATAGCCTGATGCTTCTTTAATTCTACCAGCAGCTCTTCCTGTTGGAGCAGCTATCGCATAACTTTCTAGATTAAACATGATTTCATACATTTTAACTAAACCCATAATCACAGTTGTTTTACCAGTACCTGGCCCACCTGTAATTATAATTAGGTTGGAAGTATAGAAACTTTCTAATGCTTCAACTTGTTCCTCATTATATTTAAATCCTTCAATATTTAATGTATTTGAGATATGTTCTTCAACTTCGGTCAATATTTCATCAAAACTTTTATTACATTTATCAGATGGATATACTTCGTTTGTTTCATTAAGAATTTTTGCTATGTATTCTTCATCTTCAAAGCTTTCTTTTGTATACACCTTTTTATTTTGAAAGTATAATATTTTTTCTTGTTTTGCATACAATAATTTAGAGTCAATATTATCAATATGAGGAAAATGCTTAATAAGTTCTTTTCTAAGTGTTATTAAATCAGTATAAGTATCTCCTGTTTTAAAAAGTATATTGGTTGTCAACATATTAGCTCATCAAGATATTCTTTTTTCACTATCGTAAGGTTCACCGAATGCCAAAGCTACTTTGTCTACCTCTTCAAATGGACTCAATCCGCTGTTATTTGCATATTTGTAAAAATCATTTTTTAAGACTCATGACATCTCTTCTTTGTTCTCAAAATCCATTTGCAATCTGTTATAGAATTCAATTTTCAAATTATTGTTTAAAAAAGTATCTAA
Source organism: Spiroplasma apis B31 (assembly GCF_000500935.1). Lineage (NCBI taxonomy): Bacteria > Bacillati > Mycoplasmatota > Mollicutes > Entomoplasmatales > Spiroplasmataceae > Spiroplasma > Spiroplasma apis. The sequence continues at coordinate 653,371 of NC_022998.1, read as the reverse complement.
AATTGGGTTCTCATTGAAATTTTTTTTAACTACATCTTGAATTATTTGTGATTTTTCTTTAGTCATCCCTTTTACTAACATAAGATCATTTGGGTTATCAAGAATTTTTTTGAATACATCGTCTTTAAAGAAATCAAAAATATTTTTGGCAAGAGTTTTACCAATAGTTGGGAATAAAGATGAACTTAAATAATGTATGATTAAATCACTTGTAAGTTCTTTAACCTGTTTAACTGTTTCAACAACAAAACTTGTCTTATTCAATTTGTTGTTTATAAGAAGTTCTCCTTCGATTTCGTATATTATACCTAGTTTCATAATTGTAATAGGACCTGTGATAACAATAGATTTCTTTTCATTATCTATCAAGTTAAAAATGGCAACACCAAAATTATCGCTATTATATATAAATTTTTTTACTTTGCCTTTAAGTGTTTGCATATATTAATATTCTCCCATAGTTATTTTAAATTAGTTACATTTATTTATAGAAAAAAAATACTCCCTGAGTATTTTAAATTAAATCATCAAAATCTATTTTTAAGTCTTGAGTTGAATCTTCTTTATTATCATCAGTTACTTTATTGTCAATAATATTTGATTTTTCTTCCTTAGAGTTTGTTTGTTCTGATTTTTGTTTTGCTTGTTTATTTTCTAAAGGTTTTTTTATAATATTTTCCTTAGGTTTTTCTTCGTCTGCTGATTTTGGAGGTAACGGTATATCATTGTTTTTAATGATAAATGATTTTTCCAAGGTTGTTGTTAAAATTTCATTCATGTCTAAGTCTTCTGGAACATCTTCTAGATCAGCGTATTTGAAAGTATTTACATTTAATTGGGTAAGGTTATCTTCCTCATCTAAAATGTTTAAAATATCTTTTGAATTTACGTTATATAGAAATGTTGCAAACTCATCACGTTTTTTGTTTCAAGGATATAACCTAACACCTCTTTTTGGTCTTGTCATTATAGGAACTAAATCTTGTTTAATTTTTTTAACATTTCCTTTATTTGTTAGGATTAAGATATCTCCTGAGTCAAATGCCTTCCCTGCAATTATGTCTTCATCCCTTACAACCGTTGATTTAACCCCTTTTGCATTAGGACCAGCACTTGGAATTTCAGAAATATCATATCTAACAGAAAAACCAGTTCTAGTTAACATAGTCACATATTTAGTTTTAGAAGTAACAAGTGATGCAGAAACTAATTCATCATCTTCTGCTAATTTCATTATTCTAAATGATTTTGAGAACATCTTTGTTTCTAAATCTTCAACAGGTGTTCGTTTGATCATCCCTTTTTTAGTGGCTAATAATATTTCTTGTTTTGCATTTTTATAATCTCTAACCACAAAAGCTGCTAAGATTTTTTCAGATTGACCACTTAATGTTGCTAACTTATTAAGGTGCATACCAATTTCTTTTCACTTACTTGGAGTTATTTTATAAACAGGTATAGAATAGTAAGTCCCAGCACTTGATACTAATAAAATGAAATCTAAACTAGATGCTGGAAACTGTGATATTCAAATATCATTAGGTTTTCTTTTAAAGTCATCTGGAGAGAATTTTCCAAGTTGTGATTCCTCAATCGATTTTAGATATCCATCTTGTGAAACTCAAACTGTATAGTTCTTTTGAACGATTGTTTTTTTAATTTCAACATCGATATTTTCGATTTCATCTACAACTTCACTTCTTCTCTCGACACCATAATTTTTCTTAGTGTCTTGCAATTGTTTGATAATTTCTGAATTTAAAACTTTGTTATCATTTAAAATTGCTTCGTATTGTGAAACTAATCCTATTAACTCTTCTTTTTCCTCATTAAGTTTTGTGATATCTGTTGAAGTTAAACGATATAATCTCAAATCAACGATTGCAATTGCTTGAACTTCACTGAATTGATATTTATTTACTAAATTTTGTATAGCATCAGTTCTGTTGGTTGATTCACGAATTATTTTAATCACTTCATCAAGAATTGAGATAGCTTTTATCAAGCCTTCTATTATTTCAAGTCTTTTCTTTGCTTTATTTAAATCAAATTGTGTTTTTCTTGTAAATACTTCTTGGTAATGTTTAATGTAAGCATTAAGAATTCCAATAATTCCAAGTTGTTTAGGTTGTTTATCAACTATAACAACATTATTGTAATTATAAGAAACCTGTAATGGTGTATTTTTCAATAAAAATTTTCGTGTTAATTCATAATCTGCTTTAGGAGATAATTCAATAACTATTCTTAAACCAGTTCTATCTGTTTCGTCTCTAACTTCTTTTACTTCTATTTGAGGGTTAGCGTCTACAACGTCACCTATTTTTCTAACTAAATCTTGTTTTACAATTTCATAGGGAATTTCATCAATCACAATTGCATTTTCCTCTTGATGCATTTTTGATTGTAAAATTATTCTCCCTTTTCCGGTTTCAAAAGCATTTAAAATACCTTCTTTACCCATAACAATTGCTCCTGTTGGAAAATCAGGACCTTTAATAATTTTTGCAATATCAGTGATTTTAGCTTTTTTGTTTTTAATTAAGAATATAGTGGCATCAATAATTTCATTGATATTATGTGGAGGCATATTTGTAGCATAACCAGCAGCAATTCCAGTAGCACCGTTAACCAAGATATTTGGAAAGTATCCTGGTAAAACTGTTGGTTCTTTTTCAGAATCATCAAAGTTTGGTGCAAACAAAACTGTATCTTTTTGAAGGTCATTTAATAATAAACTAGCTGTTTTTGACAATCTTGATTCAGTATAACGCATTGCAGCAGCACCATCACCATCAATTGAACCATTATTACCGTGCATATCAACTAATGGTATATTTAATTTTCAATGTTGACTCATACGAACTAATGCATCATATACTGATGTATCACTGTGTGGATGATATTTACCAATAACATCACCAACAATACGAGCAGATTTTTTATAAGGCTTGTCATGCGTTAAATTTATTTCATTCATCGCATATAAGACACGTCTTTGAACTGGTTTTAGTCCATCTCTGACATCTGGTAATGCCCTTTCTTGAATAATGTATTTAGCATATCGTCCAAAACGATCACCCATCAAGTCTTCCAATGAATAATTCAATATTCCTTTTTCATTTTTATTGTCAGCCATAATTGTCTCCTTTAGTTAATTTCAAAATTTATCTCTGATATATCATTGTTTAAAAAATCCATTATATTTAAATTTTGCATAGTATTTCTACCCTCAGTTGTTAAAATTCATAATTTTGTTGTCTTATCTTGGACATACATTCTTGGGTCATTTTTTGATATTAAATCTCTTGCTATCTCGATCATTTGTAATGAAATATCTTCAACAAGACCGATGTAGTTATACATGTTTTCTACTTCTGATGCGATTGTCTTGTTAACTTTTAAGTTATTTTCATTAATTTTATTGTACTCTTCAATTTCTAGTCCGAAGTCAGTTGTTACAAAAGATTCAAAATAAATAGTATCGTTATCTTCTTTATAAAAACAAATACACCTAGGAATTCCTTCTATCTTACGTAATCTGGTTTCAATATCGATGATTTTATTGATTTTTTCTTTGCTTTTCTCACAAACTACATCAAGACTATCACCAATAATCTCAGATACTCTATCTTTTTCGATCAAAATGGATCTTAGGTTTATGAAAATCCCAAAAATATCAATTCTTGTTGAAGCTATTTCTTTAGCGATTTCCTTCGATTTTAAAAGAACGGGTCCAGAAGTTGGATTTAAATAATATGAATCGGTGAACTCATCATATACCAAGATTCCTACTTGTGGTTTTGCTAATTCACGGGCCTTTTTCATAGATATTTTTGATTTTTCAATGAAACGGTTCATAGTTTTAATTAATCAATTAAACTCTTTATCGTTTTCAATATTAATCATTATAGATTGTTCACTTGAAGCGGAGGTTACTAAAAGTTGGTCTTCATCATCTGTATTTCTCATTTCAAAATAAAGTTTACCCTGATCAAATTGATGAGAAACACTAAAACTGTTGAAAATACCAAACCGTTTAATGTCTTTATTAATTTTGTTGTATTCCAAGAATTTCTCTAAAATTGCTTGCACCTTTTTTTCGTAACTTAGTTGCTCCAAGATGTATACCTCCGGAATAATATACTTATTATACTTCTACATATTCATTATTATCTTCTAGTGTAAATTTAACATTCTCTTCAATTCACTCTTTTCTTTTTTCTGCATTATCTCCCATCAATGTTCTAAAAGCATTTTCTGCAGCTAATGCATCATCAATTGTTACTAAAATTAATTTTCTTGATTCGGGGTCCATTGTAGTTTCTCAAAGTTGTATGGCATTCATTTCACCAAGACCTTTATATCTTTGAATTTCTACTTTTGTTTTTACCTTTTTCATATAATCAACTAATTCATCTTCTGTTCATAAATAAATGAATTTACTTTTGTTACTTGCTTGTGTGATTTTAAATAAAGGAGGCATTGCTATATAAATGTGTTTTTCTAAAATAAGTTCTTTCATATATCTATAAAAGAATGTTAACAATAATGTTTGAATGTGTGCTCCATCTGTATCGGCGTCCGTCATTAAAATTATTTTTCCATAATTAATATCTTCAACATCGAAATCACTTCCAATACCAGCCCCGATTGCGTTAATAATTGTAGTTATCTCTTCATTTTTTAATAAATCTACTAACTTTGTTTTTTCTGCATTTATTACTTTTCCTTTAAGTGGTAAAATCGCTTGAAATTTTCTATCTCTACCTGATTTTGCACTACCACCAGCTGAATCACCCTCAACTAAGAATAGTTCATTAATTGCTTTGTTTTTCCCTTGAGCTGGTGTTAGTTTACCAAGCATTGTTTTTCCTTTTGTTTTTGTTTTTTGATCTCTTATAGCTTGCCTTGCTTTTCTCGCTTCTTCTCTTGCTTTTCTTGCTAAAAGAGCTTTTTCAATAATTGCAATTGCAATTGTTTTATTTTCTTGTAATCAGAAATTAAAACTTTGTTCTGTTATTTTTTCACAAGCTTGTTTAGCTTCGCTAGTTCCTAATTTTCCTTTTGTTTGACCTTCATATTGAATTAAACTTTCAGGAATTTTAACTGTTACAACTGCAATTAACCCTTCTTTAATATCCGATGAATCTAATTTTTTGTCTTTTTCTTTAATTAAACTATGACTTTTTGCATATTCGTTAAGTGATTTTATTAACCCAGACCTAAAACCTGTAATATGTGTACCACCATCACTTGTTTTAACGTTGTTAGCAAATCCAAGAACTGTTTCTGAGAAATCATCTGAATATGTAAGAGCTATTTCAACATCAATGTCAAGTTCGCTTCCTTTTATTATGATTGGATTACACAAGGTTTTTTGTTGACCTTTTAATTCATTTACAAACTCAATTAATCCGTTTTCGTACTTGTATTCAACATACTTAGTGCTTCTTTCGTCTTTAAGAGTAAGTTTTAGTCCTGAATTAAGTAAAGCTGATTCTTTCAATCTTTCTGATATAGTTGAAAAAGAGAATTTTGTTGTAGAGAATATTGTTTCATCTGGTGTAAAATTAACCATTGTACCAGTAGTTTTAGATGTTCCTACTTGTTTTAGAGGTTGAGATAGTTTACCACCCTTAGAAAATTTAATTTTTGATATTACGCCATCTCTATAAATTGTTACTTTAAACTTACTTGATAAAGCGTTTACGACTGATGAACCAACACCATGTAAACCACCAGAAGTTTTGTAACCATCGCCCCCAAATTTACCACCAGCATGAAGCACGGAGAAAATTATTTCAGGAGTTGATTTATTGGTTCCTTTATACATTCCAATTGGAACACCACGACCATTATCTTTAACTGTGATAGAACCATCTTTTTCAAGAGTTACATTTATTTCTGTACATACACCTGCTAATGCCTCATCAATTGAGTTATCAACTATTTCTCATACTAAATGATGTAATCCTTTTACATCTGTTGAACCGATGTACATTCCAGGTCTTTTTCTGACCGCATCTAAACCTTCTAAAACTTGAATGCTATCTTCTGTATATAATAAATCTTTTTTTGTCTCTGCCATTTTTTAAAACTCCGTTAATTTAGTTAATAAATTAAATATAACACAAAAAATTTATAAATGCTAAAAATTAAAAAAATGCGATTAAATCTTACTTTTTCTTAAAAAAACCGCTAAATTTAATAAAAAAACATTGATTTTCAAGTGATTTAAGAATACTTTTTAGGTTTTTTGATCGGAAAAATGAAAATACAACAAGTTTTTTAGACAACTCAAATTAAAAAAAACATCTTAATAGATGCTTTTAATATGACTTTTTATTTCAATTACTTTAAATTTCTTTTATTTTTTCTACATATACTTCTTATTTTCGTTGCAATCATATCAATAGCGATATAATTTCCTTCGTAATAAGGAATTATTATATCTGCAAAATCAATAGATGTCTCCACAAAGTGCTTATACATTGGACGAACTGTTGTTAAATATTGGTTAACAATATCATCAAGTTCCCTACCGCGTTCTTTAACATCTCTAATCATTCTTCTAATAAACCTGATATCGTCATCAGTTCTAATGAATATTTTTATATCTGCTCTCTTTCTTAGCTCTTCGATATGTAAAGCTAAAATACCATCTAAAATAATCACATCACTTGAGTTGATTTTTCTGGTTTTTCCTGATTGAGAATGTGTTGTAAAATCATAAATTGGAACATCTACACTTTTACCTTCTTTTAATTCATCCAAATGTTTGCATAATAATTCTATATCAATTGAATTTGGATGATCAAAATTGAGATTACTACGTTCTTTTTTGGATAAATTACTATAATCCTTGTAATAACTATCCATACAAATTCTAACTACAGATTCTTTATCTAATATTTCATCGGCTATTTTTCTAGAAACAGTAGATTTTCCGCTAGCACTACCACCAGCAATTAAAATTATTGTGACTTTTCTCATAAGTTTCTCCACAATATAGTTTAGCAAAAAAAAATATTAAAATGTTAAACTAATGTTGCAAAGGTTATGAAAATCACCAAGTCACATGACTTTTGGGATTTAATGCCTTATTGTATGGTCATTTTCTATTTGTAAATAAAATAAATTTTTCTATAAATAAGTTATAAAATAGTTACAAAGGAAGAGGTAAATATGTCAAAAAAAGTATTAGTAATTTCTGGTACAGTAAGTCCAGCTGATAAATCATATTCAATTGCTTTATCTGAAAAATTTATCGAAGAGTATTCTAAAATAAACAAAGAAGATGAAATTATTTATTTAGATTTGAATAAAGAAGTGATGGCTCAAAAAACTTTAACAAGAGATAATTTCAAAGAATTTTTTAATGAAGAAGATTCAATAAAATATATCAATCAATTAAAGTCAGTTGATAAAGTAATCATTTCTAGTCCAATGAATAATTTTGCCGTTACTGCTATGATCAAAAACTATTTAGATCATATTTTAATGGCTGATCAAACTTTTTCGTATAAGTATGTTAAAAAAGGTGATGCTAAAGGATTGTTGGAACACTTAAAAGTTCAAATCTTAACAACGCAAGGAGCTCCCTATGGTTGGTATCCATTTGGAGATCACACTGCTTATCTTAAAGGTACATGGGAATTTGTTGGGGCAAAAGTTAATGAACCAATATTATTCGCTGGTACTAAAGTTGAACCAATATCAAAACAAACACCAAAAGAAGCAATTGAAAGCATTTCTTCTAAGATAAAAGAAATTGCTGCTAAATTTTAACGAGTTTACTCGTTTTTTTATCTTTGGTTTATAAAATAATTAATGTATAATTTTTTAGGAATGGAGATATTAATTTATGTACGCTTTTGATTATGAAGATATCCAGTTAATACCTAATTTATGTGTAGTTAACTCAAGAAGTGAATGTGACACATCGGTAAAACTAGGAAATCACACTTTTAAAATGCCTGTAGTACCCGCTAACATGGCATCAGTTATCAATGAGGAGTTATGTGTTTTATTAGCAAAAAATAACTTTTTTTATGTAATGCACAGATTTAATATAGATACTTTTGAATTTACTAAAAAAATGAAAAGTATGGGTTTGATAGCATCAATCTCTGTTGGTGTTAAAAAAGAAGATTATGAAATTATAAAAAGACTAGCAAAAGAAAACTTAATACCTGAATATATAACTATCGACATTGCTCATGGTCATTCTATCAATGTAAAAAAAATGATCGAGCATATTAGAGAATATATGCAAGATAAAACATTTATAATTGCAGGTAACGTGGGTACCCCACACGCTGTTAGAGACTTAGAATATTGAGGAGCTGACGCCACTAAAGTCGGAGTTGGACCTGGAAAAGTTTGTATAACAAAACTTAAAACCGGTTTTGGAACTGGTGGTTGACAACTTGGAGCAATTAAATGATGTAGTAAGGCTGCCAATAAGCCTATAATTGCTGATGGTGGTTTAAGAGTAAACGGAGACATTGCTAAATCAATACGTTTCGGAGCTACTATGTGTATGATCGGTAGCCTATTCGCAGCTCACGAGGAATCTCCTGGTAAAAATGTTGAAATTGATGGCGTTTTATTTAAAGAATACTATGGTAGTGCCAGTGAGTATAATAAAGGTGAAAAACGTTATGTTGAAGGAAAAAAAGAACTTATTCAAGTAAGAGGTAAGTTATTGGAAACTTACAAAGAAATGAACGAGGACTTGCAATCATCAATTTCTTATTCTGGTGGAAAAGTTGTTAGTGATATTAAAAAAGTAGACTATGTAATTTTAAAAACAAGTAACTTTTAATAAACTATAGTACTATAAGTAATTATGAATGTAATTAATACCCTTTTACTATAAAATAAGATTGTAAAAGGAGATGTTATTTATGGAAAAATGTTTATTAAATGGTTGTGGAAAAGCAATCAATCAATTGAGCCCAAAAAGAGTATATAAATATGATGAGAATATTGAAGATGAAGTTGCTGTTCCAGTTTGTGATGAGTGCTATGATAATGATAAAAAAGAAGAAAATGATATCGATTGACTACACTCAGTAGAAGAATAATTAATTTACTAAATAGGTAATTATGTAAAAAAATCGCTAATTAGCGATTTTTTACTTTTTCCTATTAAAAAAGTTGTTTCCTTTACTAAATCCTGCAAAGAACTTCATTTTGATATACTCTTGACCGATACTAGGATTTTCATAACGGAATTTATTTAAAGCAGAATATAATTGCTTATCTTCATTTTTTAATTTATCTCATCAATCTTTGTTAAATAAAATATTGTCGCATAATATTAAAGAACAATTTGAAATAAAGGCAGTCTCATTTTTCAATTTACCTTTGATCTCTTCCATATATTGCTCAAAAAAACTAGAAAGTCTATCATCTTTTGAATCATAAACAATTGTTACATACGAATAATTATCCTGATTCTTTAAATTTATTGTTGCTGCCCTATTTTTTATATAAATATTATTTACTGAATTTACAAGTAGATAATCTTTTGGACAAACTTGTGGCTGCAATATATCTGATATTTCAAATATTTCAGTTTGTGGAAGATTGAAAGTAAGCACCTTAAAAGTTGGTTTATTGTTAAATATATTTTCTATAAAACCTGTATATAAATTAATCAATGATTTAACATGGTTAGAAAGTTTTTTTAATTTATAAATTTCTAAAGCTTTGTAACCATCTTCTTTAATGTTGTTAAAATTTTCAACAAACTCTTCTTTAGCTACTTCTAATTGAACTCTACTAATAAATAATCTGTAAAGGACTATTTTAAAATGCACTTTATAAATATCAACATTTTTAGAATTCTTATCTAACTCAATTTTTTTTATCTCGTTATCATGTTGTCTACACAGACCAAAAAATTTGAAATTACTGTCTGTTACTTCTGAAAAAAAGTTCTCACCCATTTTATAATTATTGTCGAACGGATTTACTTTATTTGTTGTTACCATAGGATTTTTATCAAAATTCAAATTGTATAATTTATTTTCTGTTGCTTTATTACTACAATCTTTAAAATTACACTTCTCTTTTTTAGCTAAATCATTGAAGTGTTGCGTAAATAAGTTACTTGAATAATTCAAATATGTTTCGTAGTCATTTTTTGATAATAGACTCTTAACAAAAGGAACGTACTTGCTACTTACAGATGACTTCATAGATTTTTTACAGCAATCTTTGAAAGCTAAGGTACTCAAGCAATAGCAAAGTTCTTCGTTTTTAAATCTGAAGAAATCGATATCATTTGATTGCAAGAAATTAATATTATCATTATCTAAAAAATAATTTTCAAAAATAGAGTCTACAAATTTTTGTGCTTCCTCATTTGATATTTTATTATTTTTAATTGAGTCATAAATTGCGGTTCTGTCGACTAGAGTATTAAAATTTTTGTCTTCTTTTTCAAATTTTTTCACTATATATTAACCGCCTTTATTTTTTTAACGCTTTTTAGAAAGTCTTTTTAATTGTCTTTTTAAATCTTTTTTCTTATTTTGAATGTTTCTTTTTATGTCTAATTTTTTCTTTTTTTCCCTTATTTTATTTTCTTGTTTTATTTTCTTTCTTTGTTTTTTTCTATTCTCTTTTTCTTTTTTTATTCTAATTTTTTCTTGTTTTATAGCATTTTGATTCTTTTTAACTTCTTTAGGTTCATCAACAACTATTTCTTGATAAACAAACTTTTTGTTTTTCTTATCGAAAATATTAAATGGTTCTTTATCTTGATCAAGTAAGTCATCGTCATTTATTACTAGTTTTTTAAATAGTAAAGCTTCTTTGTCTGAATCATCGTGCAATTTGAAGTTAAATAAATTCATAAACTCCTTAGTATAAATTGCATTCTCACAATATGAGTCAAAAACTAGTTGTTTTATTTCTAAAGCATCATTAGATGATTTTATTGTATATATTCATTGAATATCTCTAAAATAGCACTCATATAACATTTCGCAAAAATCTTCTCTTATTTTTGGTTCATTTCTCATAAGAGGAATTGAATCAATGAACTCTTCAAAAGCTTTATTCTGAAAAAAGAATTCTGCTTGATCTCCGTAGTTTAAAACATCACCATCATCCATATTAAAAACGATTTGTCCTAACTTTTTAATAAATTGTTCATCATTTCTAAATGTTGATTTTAAGACTTCTAGATATTGCTTATGTAGTAAAATATCTGTTTTTTCAATCGGCATTTTTGAATACTCAAAATATTTTTCTCTCAATAAACCAACTGCGTTCATACCTGTAACTGTTAATAAATCCTTTTTACTTGAGTTGTATTTAGTAAATTTGTCGTAATGATTCCCTATTCCGATAGTTTTATCATCTGCAAATTCTGCTGGTTTTAGTGAAACTATAGGGAATATATAGGGATATGTACATTTGATTGAATAAAATCAAAGTTTTGATTTGATAAGTTTCAAATAACTTGATTTCATAATCACATTTAACTTCATAAGTTCTTCGTCTGTAAACTCAATAAGAGCATCTAATTGAAGATCCATGTCTGGTATTTTTTTCAGAAATTTTGGATAATACTTTTCGAAGCTAAGTGTACTTTCTAATCACTTACCGTTAAACATTTCATTAATTAATTTTAAATCTTCTACATTATAAAATTCACCATCTATAAGTTTTTGATCATCATCAAAAACAAAAGTTTGTTTTCCCGGCATAATAAAATTATTAACAATTATTTTTCTTACGTACATAAAAAGACCCCTTTTACTATATTTGTATTATTATATCAAAAATGAGTCTTTATTTGAAGGGATATTTCCTAAGGTCAATCTAAACAGGAATGTATTAGTATTATTGGATATAAATTAGAATATATATATAGTTAAGTAAAAGGTGTTCTCTGTATGCAAATTGTTGAATGATGTACACAAATATACGATCATGGTTATTTACTATAAATATTATGGGTAAATACAGGACAATATCTTATGAAAGTGAAAGCCTTTTAGTACTTGAGTTAATATATATTTCAAGATTTAAATAACATCAAATATGAAGCACTTTTATGATTATTCTTATTTAGCCTATAAATTAATTTTCTAAATCCTTAGAGATTTATTAAATTTGCTCCCATAGTAAACTTTACTTTTAATAAAACTGTATATTTATACAATTTTGAATCTATTTGGTAAATAAATTTAATTTTATTCAATAAATATTATTTAATAAAATTAAATGCCGTACTAAATACAATTCTCTTATATATAGATTATATTAGAATTTTTTTATTCTAACTAAATACATAGAGAATTATAATCATAAAAAAACATATTCTATACTTGACAGAATATGTTTGTGACAAATTATTAATACATACTTTAAATAAAATTAATCTGCTATTGCTTTTTTTTATTTTTTTTATACTTTTTAACAATAACTAATGTAATTATAGTTATAAAAATTATTACGCCAGGGACTATTGTAAAAACCAATAACAATGTTGTTATTGTTCAAGAAGATAACCCATTACTTTGTGAGTTTGTGTTTGGTGGTTTAGGTTTAATTGGTGGATCTGGTTTAATTGGTGGATCTGGTGGTATAGGTTCAGGTTGAGGATAACCTTCTGGAGCAATTGTATCTAAACCTAAAATAGTTTTTTTAAAAAGATTTCTATTATTAAAAGAAGTTTCTAATTTCTTTTTAAAATTTTGTTTTTGTATAACTTCATATTGTTTAGTTTGACCAAGGAAATAGTCCAATGAGTGCCCCATTTCATGACTTATTGAATTAATGACAACTGGTGTGGAAATAATATTATTATAATACTGTGCGTTATATTTTTCACTTTTATATTTAGTGAAAGAATCTTTTGAATACAATTGATATGTTCCAATACTAGAATCATTAGATGTGTATATGAATGTATAGGCGGTTGAAGCAGCTCCTTCAAAAAGCGGTCAAGATGACGTATATATATTTGTATATATAAAATATGCAAAATAATTTTCATTTTCATACTTTGTTATATATCAAGCTAAATTATATACTTTAAGAAGTAAGCTTTTAAATTGTTCCACTTTTTTAAGATACCAATTATTAACATATCCTAACGCATAAACGCTTTTCTCAAAATCTATATTAGAGTATTTATATTTTTCTATATATGTTAAATTTTTATAAAAGATTGAAAGATCTTCAAATGTTTTAAATTTTGAATTATCAAGAATATTGTGAAAATTTTTGATTGATTCTGGAGATGCTTTTGTATAAATATCATTATTTAGTTTTCCTGAGTTCATCTATATTAAAACTTTCTTGATTAAAACTTTTTAAAATTTGTTTGATGTTTACACTATTATATTTTTTAAAAGAGTATGCAAAAGAGTATTGATGCAAATTATTATTTAATGTATATGTTCAAGCGTTTAAAGAATAATCAAGAATGTTTGGTACAAATCCATATCAATAAGCATTGGAATTAAAATTTCTCATTCCAAAATTAGCATCTTCATAATAAAGATCTTCATAAGTTAGATCGGTTTGCGGTTTTTCTAAAGTTGTACGAAATATTAAACTTCTGCTCTCCTCTTTTTTAAAATCTTTATCGATTATATTCTTTATGTAATTAAAATCTTTTAAAGCTCCAGGAGTGTTTGCTTTTAGTAGTTTATAAATATTTAAGAAAAAATAATTTAAAACCTCTCATGATTTATTTTTTATATTATCGTTGAATGTTTGTCATTTTGAATTAGACTCTGCAAAAAATTCAGTATAATCTGTTGTTGAATATAGTGATAACAATAAAGCACTTGAAACTATGCTTGAGTAAAATATGTTTTGTCTACTAGTTAATGTTTTTTTATCTTCAAAAGATTTTGTGTTTAAAAAACTATCTTTTAATTCTGTTATATATTTATTTTGCAATATATCTGAATGTACAAAAATAAAATATTGAATAGCAAGTCCGCCTCATCCAAATGAATCGACCTTTTCTTCTTTCCTTTTATTATATAAACGATTATCGTATGAATTATATTGCTTTTCATTTGTGATATTTGATCCTAATATAAAAAATTGCAATGTGGTTAAGGTAGTCATTATAAATACTAATAAAATTTGTAAAGTTTTTCTCATTTGATTCATTCCTCATTCATTCCTATTTAAATTTTATACAAATTATATTAAATACTTATATGTGCATCACTTAATAACTTTTATTACCATATTATAAAAGAATAATATTTTTTTTACGGTTTCAAATTTACAAAAATTGATAAATAGGACTCAATTAAAATAATAAATTTTATAATTATATTAATAACTATCTTACAAAATTATTTATTTTTTTGATTATTATATCTATTTGATATATTTTAGAATCATTGAAACTTATTAAGAAGTTCAATTTATAATAATTTATATTTAAAAGATTAGAGTGAACACAGTTCATTGGTTAATATTATCTTTAAAAATATAATATATTTTGTAATTAAACTTAAATATTTACACTTTAAATAAATAATACATTATCAATTTCTATATATGCTGCGGCCTTTGCTCAATAAGCATTTCACGCTGTTGCATATGAACTAACTTCTACTCAACAATTTATTGATAAAGTAAAGTCATCGGTCCAGCTTATACTAATGTAACCAAAACATTTCATTCAGTTTGTATTTGAATAAATTCTATCAAAAACTGCAGTATCATTTGTACCTCTAACTCCTATTTTTTTTGTTGTAAATTCGATGTTATCGGTAGTACCACTATAGTGATCGTTATTATGTCATCTCTCACTATCCTGATTGTTTCAAGAATAACCTTTTCAATTGATACCTATATAATCAAATGAGCCTGCTAATGCATCTTTTCCTAGTGCAATGTTAAAATTTAAGCTTGCAGATTTTGTCATTGATTGTTCACTATTATATGCTTCCACTTGTGCTTTTTGAGTTCTAAAACTATTATTTTCATTTTGTTCACTAACAAATTTGCT
Source organism: Spiroplasma apis B31 (assembly GCF_000500935.1). NCBI lineage: Bacteria > Bacillati > Mycoplasmatota > Mollicutes > Entomoplasmatales > Spiroplasmataceae > Spiroplasma > Spiroplasma apis. The sequence continues at coordinate 638,361 of NC_022998.1, read as the reverse complement.
ATCAAAATCAACTAAAACAGATCCATCATAAGTTTTTGAACTTATCATTGCTTCTTTATAGCTAATTGAGTCAATATTTAAATCATTAACAACTAAATCATTATTTAATTTAACAACATTTGTTAATACAAGTTTCTCACTTGGATTTTTTATTGTACCAATGTGGGTATTTTTTAAAATATCTTTTAATTTAGCTTTTTTCTCTGTGTTTGTTTCTGGTTTTGTTTTAGAACAACCTTCTTCTCCATTTGTTCTACAAAAGTTTACATTTAAAAGTAATGAATTATCAAAATTTAAGCTTTCAATCATAGGAACAAATGCTAATGTGGTTTCTACTTTTTGGTTCGACTGAGTGGGTAGTGAATTTGGTAATCCTATAACTTCTCAATCTCTAGTATTTCTTACAAAACTATTGAAGAACTCTTTCATACCCTTTATTTCTCTATTTTTATTATAGGCATTTAATGAGACTTCTTTAGTTAAATCTTGAGTATTAAATGAGCCATCCTTATTATATTTATCTACTATAAAGTCAGATGTATCAATATAAATTTCACCAAGATCTATACGTTCATTAATATTAGATATATTATTAATGACATTTGCGCTATATGTAGTTGCTAATGGTTGGCTAATTAATGTCATTGAGTTTAATAAACCCATTATAAACATTCATATTCCACCATTCGTAGTTTTCCTACATGTTGATTATAGCTTATAGTAATATCTTTTAATAAATTATAAAAATTTAATAATTTTTCCATAATACTTAATATCGGTTTTCTATTTAAGTGGCTATGATTATTAAAATGAGTTGTTTTAACTCTGATAAAATTATAAAAAAAGTTGTTTTTTTATAAATAAAGTTAATTTAAGTTATTATATTTTTATTATTAATAGCACATTATTAATTTTTATCAAAAATAATTATTGATTTATTCGCTTTTATAATGATTAAATTGTGTGTTTTTTATTGAGTATGTTGATGAACGGCTTTAATAGTTTTCATCTTTCTTCAGTAAATAATTTCCTTTTAAAGTGTTAGTTAAATCAATTATGTAATCCATATCAATGCTAAATTTTATAACCTTAGTTCTAAATGATTATTCATGCTTTCGCTAATCTTAGATTTTCTTTTAAATTAGTGAGAATGTAACATAAATATCACATACTTCTATTTATACATGTTAATTTATATGATTCTGAGTTTCCTTAAAGTAACAGCTATTATCAAATCAAAATCGATAAATTTTATAAAGAGCAAATTTAAAATGAAGTTATCAGTATAATTTAAAAATAACTGTAGATCGGCGTGACCTTTAATTGAAGAAATATATTTAATTGAATAATAGAAATTACTTTTATATCCCCCCCATTTAATATTGACCATAGTTATTTTTATATGATAATATGAAATTGGAGGATGTGGTAATGAGAAAAGCAGCATATATAATTTCAATTATTAGTACAGTGTTAGCTGGTGTAGTGTTGATACCGTTATTGTGATGTATTCCAATGACATTAGCTACTAAAAAAGCGATGGATGATAATCAAGAACATATAACATTAGGTATTTGCCATATATTCTTTATGCCACTTGGTTTGATCTCTGGGATTTTATTATTAATTCCAGAAAAATAATATAGTATGAAATAAATGAAAAATAAAAACTTCTTTATATGTAAAAAGAATGTAAAACTTATTAAGTATACAATGTGTTTTAAAAGAATACTTCTATAAAGTTAGAAGTATTTTTTTATGTTAGTTAAAAGATAAGCAAAAGTTAGTTAGTTACTATGTTTAAACATTATATATATGTAAAAGTAAAAATTAACATATTTATAAAAAACTCTTTAAAAACTATGAAAATAAATTTTTTTCAAATTAGATTATTATTTCCTTTTATCAACGAAAAATAGTGTCCACACATTAAATTGTTAATTTGATTTCCTTGTACAGATAATGACATTTTATAATTGATATTTTTACTATACCATTTTGTAAATATATAGTCACACTCTATTTCTTTATCAAGATAAATAGCTGTTTTTTCAATAGTTTTCTATACAATTAAGTATCCTTTTTTCTAAATGCATTATGAGAAACATTAAATCTAGTTTTAGAGTTCTTGATCACTTCTGAGTAAAAAAATGATGTAATATCCATGAGAGAAATAATTTAGAAATTATTAAACAATTTAAATTAAAAGAACAATAAAAATAATTAAATATCATGGACAATATTAACACAAGCACATAAGTTCTCTGGGAATCTAAAACACATACATATACACAATTTAAAGAATATAGAGATTTGGATTATAATGCTTTTGTTCATAAAAATAATGGAGAAATAGGTAAAAATAAAATAAATAATGAGGTATATATAACAGTAAAGATATGTTTAACCTGAAATAAACAAAAAAAGAGAATTACATCCTCTTTTAGATAAGCGTTGTTTTAAACACCTTTTTTCAATAAAATCAACTTTCGGCAAGTACGTCTACTTATCTCATTTTTATATTAACGAATGTTTTATAAAACTTATGTTTTTTTCTTTATAAATAGGTCTCAATGTATTAAACAAACATCAAACAAAATTTGTAATAAGTCTAAAACTTTTATAAATCTCTTTAAGTTAACTATTTAATAAAAGAGTTATGCTAATCATTATTTTGACACGCATAATGAGTTAGATTTATAGTACCCCTATACCAAGTTGTTAAATTAACTATGGCTTTCAAACCATATTTAAAATTGTTTTGTATTTTTTGACGTAAAACTTCTACATCTTTTCCTAATAATAAATTATTCTTTGGATTAGCTTTGTTTCATGCATCGATAATTTGTTCTTCAGTTGCTTGTTCACTAGAATTTCAAGTACATTTGATAGAAGTATTTAGATCGCCCAAATAAATTCTATTCACAGTAATTTCGGTATTCTTAGTTACTCCTCTATATTTAAGTGACATTGTCGCTTTAATATTATTTTTTTCTTTTTCTACATCCTTAGCTATATAATCATTAACTTCGTAATTAACTATGTATCTTGATTTATATTTATCGATAACATTATTTTCTTCCAACTTTTCAATAGAAGCTACTGTAATCATTTTTTTATCTCTTTCATCTTCTATAGTTGCTTCTAATTTAACTGTATCAATACTGTTTTCTATATCAACATAAATTTTATCACTTTGACCAACTTTAAGGTTTTCTCTTGATGATGATGGCCAAAGTATTGGTTCTTCAAGTTCATAATTATAGTTAAATGTAACTGAACCAGTGATTCTTGCAGAGCTTTCTAATGCCTCTAATGTAGCTTTAGATTTTGTTGGAGTTCCTACAAACCTAACATCATAAACGGTAAATAAATTGTCTCCTGTTTTTTTTACATATCATTTAACAATTGTTTCTAGTGTTGGGATGTCTTCAACACCTTTTATTTCACCTAAATCCTTTATAGCTAAAGAATTTAAATCTCTTTTTGAGATTCCTGAGCTACATGATACAACACTAACACTTAATGGTGCTACTAAAAAAATAGAACCTAAAATACTAATTAACTTTTTCATATTAATACCTCAACTTATTATAGAATTATTTTAATATGAACGGGATGAAAATTTTTTTCAAAAATAGTTGCATTAATTTATGTCGATCTTTGTATATTATTCAAAAAATCTAAGTAGAAGTCATATGTCCTTTGACAAAAAGTCGAAGTTTTAAAATCATTCATATATTATTTTTATAAGATAAATAAGCATATTCTAACTATTAAATAAAGGTTTTCCTTTGTGGTTATATATGCAAAAAAAAAAAAAAAAAACTATTTTCATCATTGGAAGCTTGACTAATACTCCAAGCTTTACCAATTCAATTTAGTCCAGACATTAAATTTGAACCAAAACTTCTAGCTTTATTATTGTCTAAACCCTTAAATCCCATACCTTTATATATATTGATACTATTATCTCTTATTATATTTTGATTTTTTACGTTAATATTATCCATTGATTTATCTATTTGTTGTTGTGAAGTGTTTTTATTAGTAAATGTATCTTTTATATCGTCTTTAATTTTACTTATATTTTCAATTGGATTCATAACGATTTCAGCCAATTTTTGGAACTTTGTTACAGCATTCAATATTTTTTGATTAACTCCACCCTTGTTGTAAAATTTGTTTACATTTATAAATAAAGAGTAAATATCTTTGAAACTAGCATCTTGTAAAACTTCCAATCCACTTTGCGAATCATTGCTAAAAATGTTTGACACCATTTTATCTTGTTGATTGATTATATCAGCCAATATATGAACACAATATCTTTCTAATGGTAAATCATATTGAGTAGTTGATTGATTAACTTTATCTAAAAACAAGAATTTATCAAAAACTACTAACAATTTATGGAAATTTTTAAACTCAGGATCTTTTATTAGTTCCAAATCGACTGCAACCTTTTTTAACTTATTTGAATTAGAAAATGATAACAATATTTCTAACCCCTTCTTCCCTTCTTTGCTTCATTTAATTTTATTTCCTAAGTAATTTAAATATTCAACTGGGTTATATGAATTAGGTCCCTTTCCGTTTGATCATGGTGATGTCAACTCAAGTGAAGTCGAAGTCATAGATGAAAAAGTCATAGCATAACTATATGCAATAACTGGATTGATATCAACAGAATCAATCTGCTCAAATGAAAGTTTTGTGTTATCTATTTCTTCGCTTGATTCAAAATATTTTGGTCCAATTAAATAACCATTGTTCAAATCCAAATCACTTACTTGTGCTCAATAAGATTTCATATCAGCATTAACTACTTCTTTTATATATTCTCTTGAAATTTTTTGGTCTAACGGCTTCATACTATTCAAAAATTCTGAATAATTATACTCCGAAAAGCTTTTTCCTTGATATTCATATCCTTTAACTATGTTTTTTCTTAATCAACTTTTTATTTCTTGTTCTGTTTGACATATACCGCTTTGTAAATAACAAGTTGACTTACCACCATTTTTTTCAAGTTCTTTTATTTTAATATCTTCATAATATTTTCTTGCATCTGATTCATTGTTAAATTCGATACCATCAGCGAATACAGAAGATTCGTAATTCATATAACTTTCTAATGCTTTATCTTTTGTAAGATATGCACTTTTATCATATCCCTTATAGACTTTTGTTTTGTATTCATTGTTTGAAGTTATAACATCAGAAGACAACTCGCCAGAACTATTAATAGTAAAATCTCGAGGATTTCTCATTGTGTACTCTTCTGTTATTTTAAATTTTTGTTTGATGTAATCATTCATACTATTTTTTGTATTGAATAACTTATTATTATATTTATATGTATTTGTATCATACTTGAATGATAATTTATTAGAATTTTCATACGCATATTTATAAATATCGTCTTTATTTTTAAAGTTTTTTCCTAAAAAATCGTAACTCTTGTGTTTTTCTTCTTTTTTAGATGTTAATAGGATGCACCCCACAGTTATTGGTGTTATGACTAATATGGAGGTTAAAATTGGAATATAGATCATTTTACTTTTAAATTTTCTTCTAATATTTTTTTTAAATAGTTTGTCAACTAGTTCTGTTAAAGCACTTTTCTTTTCTTTCATATATTCACCTAAGAAATAATCATATTAATTAAAATATTTGATTTTTATTTCATTAGTTTTCCTTTCTGGAATCAATCTTTATTTAACAATCTTATCTTTTGTTAATTAAAAATTTATTCCATTGAATTAAACAATTTTTGTTGAGATTATATTTATGGTTTTTTTAGTTTTCTGTTGAAGCATCTGTATAGGTTCATACTTTGATAGCTTTTAAATAATCCTTAGTTTTATTTGTTATCCCTGAGTCAGGTTTATTTTGTTGGATCACATATCAATCATCAAAAACACTTTTATTATATCTTGGGGTAGTTCAAACATTTTTTTCAGTTTTTGATTCAAATGACTCGATATTCAGTTGAAACAATTTATATGAACAATATGCTCTAATAAAACCTTCTTTGATTTGAATATTTTGAAAGTCTTCACTCTCATATAAAAAATCTAGTCAATTTCGCCTTTCCGAATTACTTCATGCTTCCCCTAATTCATAATTCAAAGCGGATTCCTCCAAAAATAACTTATCTAATGCTTGTCCTATTTCTTCGCGTGTTTTTGGTTGTTTTGGAAGAAAATACTTTTGATATTTTTTTGTTTCGCTTTTACATGATATTACTGAAGTTCCAGCCATAGTAATTAAACTTAAACTTGAAATTATATTTAAAAATTTCTTCATTATTCTTCTCCTTTAAATAAGTGTATACACTGTTTATGTGTTAGTTTTATAGTATTTATATTTTTAACATTAAATTAAATAAACAAAAAAGCAATATAATTGAGTATTATTTCAATTAATTAACACTTATCGACAAATTAAAATATTAATAGTAATACATAAATATGAAAAAAAGATTTAACAATTATTTAGAATCAAAAAAACTTTTATAAAAAATGTTCAATATAAGTAATAAATAAGTTACATCATTTTTAAAAGTTGATCAAACATAAAAAGACGATATGTATCGTCTTTTTATTATCTCTTGTTTAAATCCATAAAAGATATATACACATATTATTTAATTACTATTTTATTCCACCATTATTTTTTATTGTCTTTTGATATCAATAAAAGGAGTCCTTTTTATACCTCATCATTGTGCCATTTTCTTGATCATCTTTATCCACATAAACAAAACCATATCTTTTTTTCATTCCTTCATGGGTAGACACTAAATCAATGGCACTTCAAGGTTGATAACCAAACAAAGGGATGCCTTCATCTATAATTTCAGGTATTAATTTGATATGTTGCTCATAATAATCTATACGATACTGGTCGTGAATTTTTAAATCTTCTGTTAAACTATCTTTACCACCAATGCCATTCTCTGTTAGTAACAATGGTAATCTATATCGATCATACAACTCTCTACAGCATTGTTTAAAACCATCAGGATCGATTTCTCAACCAAATTGTGTTCTTTCCAAGTATTTGTTTTTAACAACTTTATACAAGCCTGGCATATCATATGTATTTTGTTGATCAAAACCTTCAAAATTTATTTTTATTTCATTGTTATCAGCAGCAACAGTCATTGTGTCGTAGTAATTGAATGCAATAAAATCTGGTTTACCCTTTTTAATTATTACCATATCATTTTTTTCGATCTCAGGTTCGTATTTTTTTTCAACCAACCAGTTTCAAACTAACTTATTGTATTCACCGTAAACAACTATATCTAAATACATTCAATTTCTTAGAGCTGAAGTTTTGTATGCAGCGTCAATATTTTTTGGATTAGAATCAACTGCATAAACCGGAGCGATATTTGGTGCAGGTCCGATAAAAGAATTTTGGTAAGCAAATTTAGTATGTAATAAGTTTATTACATGCGCTTGTGCTACAAACATATTATGTGCTTCTTGAAATAAAACTTTAAACTTATCTTCGGCATCATTTATTTTTTTAGCCGACAATACATGACCATACAATACCATCATATTTAATTCATTAATTGTTAATCAATATTTAACACGATCACCAAACAATTCAAATAAAGTTTCTGCATACTTACAATAAGCATTTATCATAAGTTTTTTATTTGATCAGCCCCCTTGTTTTTCGAGCTCTAATGGAGTATCAAAATGATAAATAGTAACGATCGGTTCTATATTATATTTCAATAATTCATTTATTAAGTTATTATAAAAATCGACTCCTTTTTGATTGACTTTATCTTTACCCGTTGGAAAAATTCTTGTTCAAGAAATGGAAAACCTATAAGACTTTAGTCCTAATTCTGACATCAATTTTATATCTTCTTTTCATTTATTGTAATGGTCTGAACAAATATTGAAACTACATACATTTTCTTTAGCTTCTATTACATCGTGAATATTTAATCCTTTACCATCCACATTATAAGCACCTTCTACTTGATAAGCACTTGTTGATGCTCCTCATAAAAAGTTCTTTTTTCAATTTTTATTTAACATGATTCACCTTTACATCTTTTTTGATGTATTCTAATTTTTGATCTAGTATTTGAAATGAAATTTCAACACAATATATAGCATTATAAAATATATTCTTAAACTCTTCTTTTACTTGACCGATATCTTTAAGTTTTGTAATTGTGTCAGAATAGATTTTATTTTTCTTTGTTGTTAGTGCGCTTACAAAGTTTAAATTTTTCTTTTGTAAACTACTGATATTATTTCGTACATCTTCTTTTTTTAAATCTAAATTGTAATGATCGTAAAAATCATTTAGCGTTTTAAATTTATCAAGGATTTTTTTGTTTTGTTTTTTATCATATAATGTTTTTAAATAATTTAATTTTTTAAATAACTGTTCTCTCTTTTTTTGTTCTCTTTCTTCTAAAAGTTTCAATTTTAATTCAAGTTTAGATATTTGTGAAAGATATTTTTCATAATTGTTGTAATCTTTTTTAGATTGTAAAATATCTTTTAACTCAACATCAAATCTCTCAATTAATTTTAAGTAATTTTCTTTTTTATCTTTTTTATCTTTGAATAAGATACTTTTATTTATTAAGTTAATTCCTTTTTTCATATGCTTTAGTTCATTTTTTCTTTCTTTGTAGAAAAAGAAATTTATCAGTAAGCTACTACTAAATGATAATATTCAAATAACTATTATTTGTCCTTTTTTGAATGTAGTCTCATAACCAACAATTTCAAATACACCTCAACCAGAAGGATAATCAAGTTTAATTTTTAATAAACCGGATAAGACTCCAATAGGAAATGCAACAAGACAAGCAATAACAAACGGTTTCAATTTAGGAAGTGTTACTCCATAAATAATTGGTTCTGATATACCGAAGAAACTTCCAGCAGTAGATGCAATTGCTACTCTTTTAAAACTAAAGTTTTTTGTTCTAATTGCAATTGCAATTGCTGCACCAACCTGAGTAAATATTGCAATATTATATGCTGGGTACAATAAACTTGCATTACCTTGTCACAAGCTTAAATCAATTGGCGTACTAATTGCAATATGAGTTCCTGTTAAAACAAGAGGTTGTCAAAACATTGCATATAGTCCTACCCCTATTCCGAATGGTATTTTTTCAAATAAACTAAATATTTTAAACATACCAAACTCAACCAACCCCATTATGGGACCAAAAGCAAATCAAGTTATTATTAATGTTAATGAGACAACTATAAAACCTCTAAAAATAGTATCAACTAGCGGTGAAATTCATTTGCCCACTCATTTATCAAGAATTATAATGAATGCTCCTGCAGTAATAAACGGTAATACTCCACCTTCATAACTACCAACAACAATAGGTAATGTTTGTATATTGAATAATAAAAATCCACTTTTACCACCATAGTTTATTCATTTACCGAAACTTGCTAATTCTGGTTCTTTAATTCCTTCAGTTACAGGAATTCATCCCCTAGATGTTAATGCTATTCCTACAGCTAGTGCGAAATAAATATTACCATCGAAGTATTTTACAATACTAACTATGAAAAAAATACCTATTGAACTAAGAATGAATTTGAATAAAACAAACATTATTGCAGAGAAAATATCGTGTTCTGATATCTTACTCAAATCATCAATTTGATGAATAACTTTTGTTTCAGATAAAATAGAATAAATACCAGCAAATAAACCCGCAGCTATAAATATTCCCAGTATCGGACTTATAACTCCTGTTATAGTCATCAATATTTTACGTCCTAAATTGATCTTATCTAAATTAATTATTGTGTTTGGTGTATCCAAACTCTTCTTACTAAATTCTTTAAGTTTGTTAAACTCTTCAACAACTTTAACAACTTCCCCTCCAATAATTATTTGTAACTCATTACCTTGGAATAAAGCATCTTTAACTAAAGCTATTTTTTTTAACTTACTTAAAGAAACTTTCTTTTTATCTTTAATAACTGTTCTAAACCTTGTCATGCAATTGTAAGGAGAACTATAATTATTGTCATCACCTAAAATAGTTTTGATTTCTTTTGCTGTATCTTGAAATTTATTAGTTATGTTTTTGATGTTTAAATCATTTTTATCATGAACTTTGATGTTTTTTATTTCAAAGATCGCTATTAATTCACCTGCTTTAGCAGTTCTTTTTAAAATCTTTACATCTATCTTGTAATCACTTGTTTCCTCTACCACTAGTGGTGTTTCAATTGAAATATTTTCTTTTTTCAACATTTCAAGATCAACAGATAAAATTTTGTTTGTTGTTGAAATTTGATCATCTTTTTTAATAAAAATTTCAAATGGTTTGCCTTCTAGTTTTACTGTGTCCATTCCAACATGTAACAATAAATTAAACTTATCTTGTTTAAAATAGATTGCATGTTTGGTGTCAAATATTAATTCTACTGTTCCCTTATCCAGCGGGGAATAGAAAAGATTATTTTTAGGTATAATTACGATACCATTCCCTAATGTCCTCGATGCAAAAACCTTATCAGAGCATTTTTCAATTTCTTTTATTTCGCAATCAACTGGTGCATATATTTTGAGTTCCATATTTTACTTCCTTTCAGCTATCATTATCCACTATTTATATAAAATTTATGTTTTGCTATCACTTTATAAAAGTAGTTTCTCTATAAAAAAAGTAGTTTAGTTTTCAAGCAAGTCTTAAAACTTTTTAATATCCTTTATTAATACATATCAAGTAATATAAAATGACTTTATTATCAATGAACTTATTATTTAGAACGGAAAATTACTTTTTTTATAGAATATTAAGGATAATTTATGAAAGAAAAAAAGTGTTTACCTGATAATTTGTTATACTCTCATTAATAGAAAGTTAGGAACTTTAAAAAACTCATATATTTTAAAAATTAAGAGTATTATTTTATATTAGTTATTTATTTTTAATATAAAATGCTATTTCTTTTTTAATTTAGTAAAAAAATTTATTATTGTTTGCTTTGTTGTAACATTATCAATATTATTATAGTGAGGTTAAAAAATGGAAAAAAAAGAAATTGGTTATATTATAAGAATATACGAATTCAGAAAGTTAAAAGAAAGATTTGGCAATAACTTATTAGTAGACTTTTCTGATTATTTTATTACTTCTAATTCAGTTGAAGAAGATGTTAATATTGCTAATGAGAAAATAAATAAAATACGAGACTATAATTTTTTGTTTCTTGACAAGTACACAGACATTAAGGCTTCTCAAGTCTTTGAGAATATAGAAAAACTATTGGTAGAAAAATATGGCAAAAAAAACTACCCTCTAAGAGTAGCTATTTTATTTATTCCTGAAGTTGAAAATTATTTAAATCAAAAACAAAACTACTGGATGATTTTTATTCAAGATAACTTAAAAATAAAAAGAAGTTAATAACTTCTTTTTATTTATTTTAATTATTTGTAAAGTAACTTATAAAAATTCAAGAACAAGTTCAATAAATGAACAATATCGAGAAGTTAGCAAAGTATAAATCAATTGGTAATGTTTTAAAAACAATCATGAAGTTTATTACTGCAGTTAGAATGAATATACTTAACGGTATAACGAACATATAGATAATACTTAACACATTATATTTTTTTTCTTCCAACATTGAAATAAGTTGTGCAAAAGAATAAACAAGTAACATTGTAGAAAGAACAATGTAAAGTAATGACATCAAGAATTGAATCAAGTTTGACTTATATCATTCTTCGCCAATTTGATATTTTGGAAAGAAGACTATATTGATAACAATGTTTATAAAAATCAAAGCAATAAAAAAGTATAGAACTAACATATTTAATCAATAAATTGTCAAATTATATTTTTTTGCTGCTATTATGATTCATATATTATAAATAACCATGGTTGTTAAAAAGATTGATAATATAAATGAATAGAAGAAAACATTTCCTAAAGTAATATTACTATAATATAATCCTAACCCTGTAAATGTAAACATAACAAGATTTAATATAATAGATAAATTTAATGCGCTATAAATTTTAGAAATATATAAACTTGATATTTTTCATTTATTTAAATTTGATTCCCCGTTTACTTCCAGTAAGTAATCAATTGTATTTCAACTATTTTTTGAGTAATAATCATTGACCATTTTGAAATCAAGAAAGGTTTCATTTTTTTTATTTATCTTTCTTTGTTTTTCTTTTTCAAAGTTATTTTTTATTTTTTCCTCTACTAAAGTACATGCATTTTCAAGACCAACTAATGATTCCTCAGCTAAAACTTTTGAAGTTATAACTTCTATTAGATCAACTAAATAATGAGGTCGATAGCTTAATGATTGAAATTCTTTCAGTAATTTTTTAGCTTGTGTTATGTCATCATCTTTAACAGTGCCTTTTAATTTTCCTATAAAGTTTATACAAATCTCAAAATCATATAAAATATAATTTTTTAGATTTTTTTTATAACTCTTTATATTTACAAAACGAGAAAACAAAAGATTTTTTATCGCTGCATAAACAATTGAAAAGATAACCCCTAATATTATTAACTTAAACGGGCTGAATATTTGATAAATTGTTGAGTCTAAATTAGGTTTTTGTAAACTTTCAATTCATGAACTGTATAAATAATACATGAATGTCATAATTGATATAAATACTATTTGGTATATTAATTTTTTCATACTTAACCTTTCTAATTATTTGAAATATCATTCAATGTTTTGAATACTCCGGGAGTATTAGATAATTCGTTAAATGTTCCTTCTTGTACAATCCCCTTTTTGGGTTCTATTACAAAAATTTTATCAAAAGATTTTATTGTTGATAATCTATGAGCAATGGAAATTGTTGTTCTTCCAACCATAAGTTTTTCTAACTCCATTTGAATTTCTTTCTCTACTATATTATCTAACGCACTAGTAGCTTCATCAAGCACTAGGACTTGAGGATTTTTAACAAACATTCTTGCTATGACTAGTCTTTGCTTTTGTCCACCAGATAATTGTGAGCCTTTTTCAAATAAGACTGTATTATATTGTTCAGGTCAACTCATTATTAAATCATGTAGCTTTGCTTTTTTACATGCTTCAATAATTTCTTCATCGGTTGCTGAATACTTTACATATCTAACGTTTTCAAATATGTTTCCACTTAATATTTGTGGTTCTTGACCGACATATCCAACCTGATCTAATCAAGATTTCATTTCAAAGCTCTTTAATGGTTGATCATAATTTAAGAGAATTTCTCCTTTTGTTGGATCATAGAATCTTAAAAGAAGTTTGGTAATCGTTGATTTACCACTTCCAGTTTTACCAACGAAGGCATATTTTTTTCCTTGCTTTAAAGATAAACTAAGATTACTTATAATTTCTTCTTCTTTATTCGGATAAGAAAAACTTACATTTTTAAAAACAATATCACCATCTAGTTTTTTAAATGTTTTCTTACCTTCCATTTTTATATTTGGTTTACTATTAATAACTGCTTTAATGTTGGTACATGCACTTTCACTAATATTTAATGTAGCTAGTACATCTTTCAATTGCAAAACAGGAAGAACAATAATAATAACACCAGTAGTAAATGAAGTTATAATACTTAGTAAACGTTGCATTTCGTTGTTGTATAAGACAACTCCAAAAATTAATGTCGCCATAGCAAAACAACCAACCCCACCAACTAATATAGCTGTTGACATTTCATTTAATCATAGATTGTTTTTAGTTTTTTTGGCATTTTCTTTATTTAAGTTTTCAAATCTTTCAATCTCGCTATCTCAAGTTCCAGATGCTTTTATCAATTCCATCAAATTTATCTTTTCACTTACTTGACTATTGATATCTGATTTAAAACTTTCTAACTTAATAGAGTTTTTTTTGTTTATAAATATTATTAAAGATACGAGAACTATTATCGATAACAATAGACCATAAACTATTACTGAAAGCTTTCAGTCGATAGTTGTCATTATAACAATTGAAAAGAAAATGGTTGTAAAGACTTGATAAATTACAACTGGTGCATTTTTCAATTGCATTCCGATTATTTGAGTGTCTTTGACAACAACTGAAATCAAATCACCGCTTTTATGTACATTGAAATAATCTAGATCATTTTTTAACAAGGCTTTAATTGAGCTATTTCGTAATTTCATTTCCTCGTTAGCAGCAATCGCTCCACTAGTCATATATGCAAAGTAAGTAAACAAGACAACAAACACAATTGAACCAACCATACAATAACATAAATCCAACATATTCAGTTTTAAACCGAAAAGTTCCTTATACAAATCATTGCCATCATAATTGATATATTTAAAATAAAACTCATGAATTATTTTTTCTAATGTTTCATTATTAATTTTATTACTAAAAATAGGAATCAAATTTTTATCTAAACCTAATATATCAAATAATTTCTCTAGATTTGGTGTGTTGTTAAAAAGATCAACAATATTTTTAGAAATCAGAATAGCTGTAATTCATTCAACTAATTTAACATTTATAACTAATAAAAACACAACAAAAGAAGAAAAGATTATCGTCAATAATGCAAATATTTTATTATTTCATCATGTTCGTAACAGTAGTTTAAAGAACTCATTTTTTTTAGTTTTAGTTAGATTCATAGTTATCTCCTGAATTTCGTTTGATAATTTATTCCAAGTTATCAGTTACTAATACTTTATTGATATTTAAATTGTCATTGATATCACACATAGCCTCAATTTTTACAAATAATTCTAAAACAACTCAAAACTTATTTGCGTCGTCTTCAAAGTAATTTTCTATTTGTTTTGAATTTTCGTACTTATCTTCATAGATATTTAAAATAAATTGAGTTCCCATCCCTCACTCTTCCATATGTTTCATATTGAACATATCTCTTAATATGTTTCTTTGTTCATTAGTCAGTAAAATTCGCTTCTCACTTACTATCTTTGCAATTAAAGTCGCATAATCTAAAATATTATCTTTTAAAATAACTTTAATTTCTTTTAGCGAAAGTACATCCTTGCCAAAGTTAACATTATTATAAGACTTTTTAATTAGATAATCAATTAATAAAAAAACTTCTTTAATTGAATAAAGTAGTCTTTGCAAATCCAATCGATTATAGTCATAATTTTCACGATCCCATTTATTGAATAAAACGATTGTCTTTTCAGTAAAATCTAAAAACTCATCTTTATATTCTTGAAATTCATCGAAATATTCCATATTTATAATTCTAGTTTTCAAATTTAGAAAACCTTCAATCAATAATTTATTCCTTTCTAAATAATCTTCAAATAAATCTAATGAAGCATAAATACTTGCATAAATCGGGGTAAAAAAAACCATAATTTTATTTATATTTTCCTTAGAAAAATCATATTTTCCTAACATTTTTTCACCTTCTTTAACTATTTAAATATGTTATATAATACAAATGTATTTTAATAGAAAGTTGATAAGAATGATAGAATATTTCAAAACAAATAAAATAACCAATAATGATATAGAACACTTGAAAAATATCAATCCTTTCTGAGCAAAAGATTTATCAAAAACAATAAAAAAATTGCAATTATGATTATTAAAGTTTAACAAAAAACAAGAGGATTTCCCCCTAAATAACGAAAAAGGTATCAATGGTTACATTGTGTTATTCCAACAAATCAATAATTACAGGAATTTTATAAATCAAAAGTATGATTATTTAAAAACTAATGCGAGAGTTTTAAAAAAATTTCATAAATTGTTATTTGATTATTGTAACATTTTGGGAATAGCAAAAGCTATAGAGATTATTGCGAAATTTTTTGAAGATTTTTTAACCAAGGATATTGTCAATAAAAGAAATCATTTAGTTTCTTTGTCAAATAGTTTTATTGAAAAAAACATAAGCATCTATAAAAAAATGCTTGAGAAACAATTACCAAATGATAAATATATTGAAATGTGTTTTGAAAGCATTGTAATAACTGAAGTCGCTATATATAATGTCCAAAATTTAATAAGCAATATGATGAAATATTCGAAATTATTGAGAAAAAAACAAAAAATATCTGAGAGTATATTTTTAGAAAATAGCATCAACTCTATTGAAACGGGTGTTTACTTAATGACTATTTCAAATATTCTTTCAAGGTTCTCAGAGAATTTATAATTAAAAAATCAGTTTTTTAAACTGATTTTTTCTGTTTTTCTAGAAGTAACTCTAGTTCTTCTATTAAGTTTTTTAAATAACTTATCAATGGTACATAAGCTTTTTCTTCATTTGGATCAAAACCATATTTTTTAAATAAATCTATTGTTTTCATTGAACCACCATCTTTAAGATAACTTAATATATTTGTGTAGTCATTTGTTTTTTTAAAATCTTCGTATAATTTAAAAGATACTGCGATCGATACGGCATATTTATATATATAAAACGGTTGCTCAAAAATATGAGAAATTGATGTTCATCCATATTCAATAACTTCATCGTTATATTTATCAAAAATAGATTCACCAAGAACCTCTTTAGATGATTGTTTTAATAATGATATTATTTTTTCAAGTGTTAGAGTATCCCCTTTTTCGACTGTTTTAAAGCAATTGTACTCAAATAATGATTCACTAACAGCTGAATAAAAATTAGAAATTATAAATTCTATTCTATTCTGTATTAAAACAATTTTGGTTTGAATATCAGTGCTTTCTTTTATTAGATAATCAAATAAAATATGTTCATTAAGTGTTGAAGAAACCTCAGCAATCAAGTTACCGAATGTATTAAGAGGTTCCTTTTGATATTTTTCTGAAAAACTATTATGAACTGCATGTCCGATTTCATGAGCTAAAGTGGAAATAGATTCGTAATCATCTGTATAATTTAACGAGACAAGTGAACCATATCCATTACTATAAACAGTAAAAGCACCCGATGATTTATTATCATCTTCGAAAAAATCAATTTTGTTATCAGCTATGCATAAATCTAACATTTCAGAGTACTCTGAACCTAAAGAAGACAATGCTTTTTTTAAAATGGATATCCCTTGTTCAACTAATATTTGTTTTTTCTCTATATTTGCTAGTGCAAGACAAGAATCTGTTGAATAAAATTTGTTATCAAATTGAAAGTATCTCTTTATTAGTTTATAAAAATCATTATATGGTTGATTATTATTAGAAACAAGCTTAATCAGACTTAAATAATTGTCTAAGGAAAAATTATCATCTTCAAAATAGTTCTCTGTAAAAGATTTCATACCAACAAGTTGTGTACTTTCTACTTCTTCTTTTACGATAGAGTCATAAAGTTTAGCTAATGTAAACTTTTTGTTTTTTTGATTCTTTTTATAAGCAAGACTTAATTCAATTCGAAGTTGTTGATCTTCTTTTGGTTTAGAATAGGTTAACACATCGCTTAAAGTGTATTGATCTAGCTTATATTCTTTTCCTTTATAAGTCAAAGTTTCAATTTTGTTATCTTTAAATCTTAATGTTTCGTATAACTCATAAATCATTGAGCTTGAGTTAGAGACTTGAGCTATTAATTTTCTTTCGCCTTCTGGTAATAAGTACTTCAAATTTTTAAAAAAATCTTGGTAATGTAGCTCATATGACATTAAATCTTGATCACTCTTGATTCATTTTAAAAAAGTTTCTTCTCCTATTTCCTTTATTTGCTCTGTGATTCATGTAAACTGACCATCGAATTCTTGCAATTTTAAGTAGTATAGAGATTCATTTTCGAGAGCGAGCGCGTTATTTTGTTCAACAAGTAAGATTTTTAAATAATGATTTATTTTGTTTCCTAAGTCAGAAACTTTTTTTGATTCTAAAAAAAACTCCTTGAATGTGTCAAAATCATTTAAACGACCTTTATATTTTTGAAGCTCACGATAGTTTTTTAAATAAATTTCTAAATCACTTTCAAAAGTTTTTTTATCTTTGTACAAGCTACCTATATTTCACTTATATTTTTCTGAAGCACTGTTACGATTCATACACTTCCTCATTTATTCTATTTAAAATGATAGTTTTTTAATTTCTACTTAATAAATATACTCAATATACTTCATTGCTTTAATCAAGTTGTGAACATCTTCTTTGACTTTGTTTGCTAATTTCTTTTTGTAACTTTCATAGCTAAATACTGTGTCGAAACTGATAACACCTAAACTTTCTTGAGGAGCATTATCTCGGAATGAAGTGTGTTCTATCTTAAAATCATTTTCTATAATTAGATAATTGAAATCCTTATGCTTGATATTTGAAAACCCATCGATTAATTTTGGAGTTAGAAATTTCGCTGCTCTAATATCACCTTTTTTTAAGTTGATATCATATAATTTATTAAATACCACTGATTCAGTTTGATAATTCTTATCAAACATTCTTCCACGAGTTATTTTTAAGCCATTGAAAGTATTATCATATAAATTATTTTCACACTTTAACAAAGTAGAGTTTTCATAATAGACATGTTCTTCAGTTTCACCATCAACAGTGTGACGTTCAACATGTCTGATTGGTAATTTATTTCTAAAGTTAACGGGAATATCTTTATATAAAAAAGTCACATAATTAACTTCATCATCTCTTTCCAAATAACTATTATTTGCAATAGTTGTCTTTGGATTAACAAGGAAAAACTTCAAATCTTTAATGTAATCTTTCCCCTTTTCTTCACTTATAGAAATGCGATAAACTTCATCAAGTTTACCTTTTGAAAAGTGATGATTTATAAAGTTTTTAGTTAGTTCCTTTCGATCGCTATTTATATATATTTTAATTGCTGATATCAAGAAAAAGATACCTACACCTAATATAATCAATCCAATACATAAATATGGTAGTGGTAAAAGAAGACCAAGAGCTGTTGAAACACAAACCCCCACCATTAAAATTAGGGAAGCAACACCAGCGTAAATATAAAATTTTTTATTTACTTTACTTAAGGAATTAATAATATTAACAAATTCTATATCCTTATCATAGATATTTCCTATAATTGTTTTCAAAGCGGCTTTATCCATACTTTAATTCTTTCTAATTAAAAGATACTTTAATATCTTCACGTTCATTATCTGTGATTTCAAAAAAAGGTTGAAAACACAGACCAAGTTGCCTAGCTGCTATATTTGTTGGATAAGAGTTTATAGATTGATTAAAATAACTTACATTAGAGTTATAAATCCTTCTTGCTGCTGCAATATTATCCTCAATATTACTTGTTTTTTGCATTAATTCTCTAATTAATTCATTAGATTTTAGATTTGGATAATTCTCTACTTGTAAAGAAATGGTTTTTGTAATTTTATCTAAATCATTTGAGTTTTTTATCATTTGGTTGACATCACCACCAACCCTCATTTTTGTTAAATTCATAAGCATGTCTTTTTCGAAGTGGATACTTTCTTTAACTTCATCTATCAGTTTTATTAAAGTATCTCTCCTATTCTTTAGTTGAACATCTATTCCTGATTCTGCCTCTGTTATTTTTATATTTAGAGATCTTAACTTATTTAAGTTAACTAAATGTACTATAAAAGGAATTATTAATAATCAACTTATCACAAAAAATACCTTACCTATAAAAAGTATTTTGGGTTTGTTTCCTACTTCACTATTTAAAGTTTTATTATCTGGATATACAATCATATTTCTCCTTACAATGTAAATTATACATTAAATTAATTTACACTTAAATTTATAATTATGTTAATTAATATCACATTAATTCGAAAAAAGTTACACATTTAATGAAATATTTTTTATTATGTTGCTATTCTTTTTTTTCGTGTTAACTTTTTTATTATAATAAAAAATAAGTCAAAAACATTAAAAAAGACAAGATATACGAGTGTATATGGATGTTTCGTTAATCTAGATTCGAGTAAATAAATGTGTTTAAAACTAAATCCTGGTTATTATAATTTAAATTTGTCACAAACGTAATCAGACAAGATATAAACTCTTTAAATCATACGGCATTCTTATTTCAAGCTTTTCTAACATCAAGATTATTATTGTCACAAATAATTATTTTGTATTAAAGTGCATAATTGATAATATTTATAGAAAATTTTCTAAAAATATTTTAATTTGTTATTAATTTTTCTTTATATTAGTTAGAATATCAATGAGAGAAAGAAGAGTGAGAATTTGAAAGATATAAACTGTATGGGTGGTTGTAGTTCTAAATTAGATAATAATAGATTAACTAAAATTTTAAAATTGGCTAGCACAAATTTAATTGGAAACGAAGACTCTAGTATTTGAAACTTAGAAAACGGAAAATCCTTAATAGAATCTTTGGATTTCTTTCCCCAAATTTCAGATTCATTATATACCTATGGGCAAATAACGGCTTGTAATTCTATAAGCGATATATATGCAATGGGTGGCAAACCTGAGTTTGCTTTATCTATTTTAACAGTGACAAAAGATATGTCAGATGAAGATATTGCCTTAATTATAAAAGGAATGAAGTCAATATTAGATCCATTGAAGATCAAAATATTAGGAGGACATACAATTATTACTAATGACTTATTATGTGGTTTAAGTGTTACTGGATTTGTTGACAATATTGACCTTAAATTAAATAACACTCCAAAAGTTGGAGATATCTTAGTAATTTCTAAGCCTCTTGGTTTTGGAACAATTATGGCAGCTAAATCAATTGATATGGTTAATTCAAATGATTATGAAGAAGCTATTAGGTGAATGACAACACCAAATGAATTAGCTAGTATTCAATCAATTAAATATAATTTTAACTCATTAACTGATGTCACTGGTTTTGGTCTTGCTGGACACTTACTTGAAAAACTAAATAATAAATTTACAGCATCTATTCAATTCAAAAGTATCCCATTAATTAAGAATGTTTTGGATTACCTAGGCAATTATATTGTTAATGGTGCTTTGGCTAATAATAGACGTAATTATTCGAAAGATATATATTTTGATGAAGATACCCCTTTTGCTATGAGACAAATATTTTTTGATCCTCAAACATCTGGTGGACTTTTAGGAACACTTTCTGAAAAAGAGTATCTTAGATTGATTCAAGACCCTAAAAATGTTTTTACTAAAATTGGTGTAATAAAAGAAAAGAGTAACTATCTTATAAAGGTTGAAATTTAAATATGTCAAATTTATTTAGAGCTATTCCAAGCATTAGCGAACTACTTAAAAATGAAGATATTAAAAGCTATCCAATTGATGAAGTGAATAAACATTTTCTAATAGAAGAATCTTTATATGAGTTAAGGTACAATATTGGAACAAAAAATATAAGTACTATTAGTTATCAAGAAATAGTTCTTGAAATATTAGAAAAATTTAAGAATAGTATTCTATTCTCCTTAAGGAAAGTCATCAATGCTACTGGAGTTATTTTACACACAAATTTAGGAAGAAGCATTTTACCTACAAGCTCTATCAAGAATTTTATTGAAGTAAATTCTGGATATTCAAATATTGAATATAATTTAAAAACTATGAGACGTGGTGACAGAGAAACGCATTTAACTAAAATACTGAACGAGTTAACTAATTGTGAAGACTCATGTGTAGTAAATAATAATGCAGGAGCTGTATTTTTAGTTTTAAATACTTTTTCTAAAAACAAAAAGGTTCTAGTTTCAAGAGGTGAAAATGTCGAGATTGGTGGAAGCTTTAGAATACCAGATATTATAAAAGCAAGTGGAGCTAAAATTGTTGATGTTGGCACAACCAATAAAACTTATTTGAAAGACTATCAAACAGGACTATTAGAAAATAAAACTGCTAACATGATCTTAAAAATTCACAAATCTAATTATGATATTGTTGGTTTTAATAACTCTGTATCCGCACAAGAATTAGCTTCTATTAAGAATGAGAATATCATTTTAGTAGAAGATCAAGGTAGTGGATCATTGATAGACTTAACCAAATACAATAACAAGTTAACTAAAGAAAACACTGTAAGACAATCATTAATAGATGGCGTAGATTTGGTTTTATTTTCAGGAGATAAGTTATTAGGTTCAGCTCAAGCTGGAATAATTGTAGGAAAGAAAGAATTAATAAGTAAGATTAAGAAAAATCAGTTATTCAGAATGTTAAGATCATCAAAAGTAGTTATATCTTTACTTGAAGTTACTCTTGAAATGTATAAAAAAGAGAAAATAGCTATTAAAACCATCCCTACATTAAGGATGATATGCGAAAACATTAACATGGTTAAAAATAGAGTTAAATATTTTATAAAACTAGTTAAGAACGATAATTTCAATTTGACTGTTGTGGAAACCAAAGCAACAATTGGAGGAGGTAGCTTACCCAAAGATATTATTGATAGTTATGGAGTTAATGTTGAATATAAAAATAAAAAAATAAATTATGTTTATGAAAAGTTAGTGAACCTACCTATTCCTGTAATTGGTACACTACATGATAAGAAATTAATTTTAGATTTTAAAACAATTCAAGTCAATGAAATAGAAATTATAGCGAGGTTTTTAAATGATGCAAAATGATAAAAAAGTAAGAGGAGATTTTAAGAACTACTCCTGCCCAGTGCCCTTGATAGAAACTAAAAAATTAATTGACAATAATCTTCCAGGAACAAGTTTCATAATAGAAGTAAAATCTCTAAATGCAAAAGATAATATTTCAGCTATGCTTGACGACTTAAAATATGAACATGAGTCTATCAACAAAGGAGATTATTATGAAATTAGTTTCACAATATAAATATATAATTACTTTTATTGATGGACGTTCTTCAAAAATAGCTCACCTAGTTTGTAAGGATGAAAAAATAGATAGCATTTATTTCCCTACCCCATTAAATATTGATAGGTATTGTGAATGATGTTTAGGTTTTAGAAACAGTGATACATGTTTAAGGATGTATAACCTATTTAAAAATAAAATAAATGTTGGTAAAAAGTTTTTGAAAGGAGATTACAATGTATGATTAGAAATGTAGTCCTATTAACAAATACAATTATTGGAAGTAATGACGATCCAGAATTAGGAGAAAAATTGATTTTATCATTTATTTATTCTTTGTGTAATTCTCCTGATGATGATTTACCAAGTCATATTATTTTATATTCTAAGGCTGCGAAATTAG
This sequence comes from Spiroplasma apis B31, assembly GCF_000500935.1. Taxonomy (NCBI): domain Bacteria; kingdom Bacillati; phylum Mycoplasmatota; class Mollicutes; order Entomoplasmatales; family Spiroplasmataceae; genus Spiroplasma; species Spiroplasma apis. The sequence goes on along the minus strand of NC_022998.1, from coordinate 615,219 downwards.
TAACAATCAATGATCAATTATGTACTCATTTTTTAGAACTTCAACATAGAAAAGTATCTATATTGGTATGTGGTACATGTCTAGATTATTACGATATTAAAAAATTATTATTTGGAAAAGTTTCAAACATGTTAGAAATAGTAAGTATTTTAAATAACTCTACTAAAGTTATAAAGCCATAATATCAATAATTTATGGAAAGGGTTGGGTCGCTGGTGCGCCCACTAGCCTCCGAAGCTATGTTAAGAGTTTTGAAAACTTTTTGGTATGTTCGATTCGTACACCTTTCCGCCACATAGAAAAAACTATTGCAATAAAATAACGTTGACACTTGTCGGCGTTATTTTAATTTTGATTAATATTAAATGCTTTAAGTTACTAAAAAAAAAAAAAAAAACGTACTTCAATAAAGTACGTAAATTATTATTGTAGTTAATCTTTAATAACAAAATATTTATTATTAATTTTTTTTATTATTTTATCTTTTTCTAACTTACTTAAATAAATTAAATATATATCATAATCGATGTTTATTTTTGATTTTAGGTTTTCATAACTGATAGTATCTAAACTAGTTATTAATTTTTTTAGTTCTTGATAACGTGAGTTTAAAATATAGTAATCATAGTTCAACATTATAATTGAATTAATATTAATTAAATATTTTATAACTTGATTGAACACAATTTTATTGTCGACCTTTTCTTTTAATTGATTTATATTTTTTACATTATATTTATAATCCTTCATTCTACTTAGTAGAAAGTTTTTTATTTTATATTGTTGTTTTGAAAGTCTTACTTCGAAATGTTTCAATGAGTAAAACAAATTATCTTTTTTGATTTCTTGTTTCTTTATCATTATATTTAAAAAGTGTTCTATCTCTAATTGTTTTAAATCACTTTCTAAGTAAGTACTAATACTTGTAATTGTTAAGCCAGGGCTTAATGGTTTTTTTAAATGATATGAAGTAAGACCGGATATAATTTTACTTTTTAAATATGTATAATTAGTTTTATGTATAACATAATTATTTTGAAAGATTAAATCACCGCTACTCTGTGTTTTCAATTCATCAATGTCTATATTTTTATCCAAATCATTTATACTAACAAGATAATTTTTGTTAAGCTCTATAAATAATTTTTGTTTTTCAATTTTGTTATCGCTAGTTAAAATACTTAAATTATTAAGCTCTTTACTTTTAGTTTTATTAGAAACTACATTACTTTCTTTTAATACTTTGAAACTTTTATTTATATTTTTGTCTTTTGGAAGTTTAATTAAACATAACTGATCAATAGAAAAATACCATTCTTTTTCTAAAACTACTTGTCCATAAATTTTATTTTCTCTTTCTCCCAAGAATTTAAAAGCTCCCTTTAATCTTTTGCAACCTGCATAAATTTTGGCACTTTTTGAAGCTATTATTTCTTTTTCTTCGCAAGTAAATATTTCAACAGATAAACATTTACCAAATAAGATATTAGAATTTTTTACTAATATATCTCCGCGATGAATACTTTTCCAATTTATGTTACTAAGTTTTATAGATGTTCTTTGTCCTGGTTCTACATTAGGTACCGAGACATTATTACTTTGTAAGTCTTTTACTATAAAATTTTCATTTAGTGGAAGTAAAGTTACTTGATCGCCAATACTCAACATTTGATTTTGACATGTTCCTGTTACAACAGTGCCAATTCCTTTTAACTCAAATGACCTATCTATGTCCAAACGAAACTCTTTCTGCTTTTCTCTTTTTATAATTGTATTGGAGTAATTATACAAATTGTTTTTTAAATTATTAATGTCATCTATATTTTTACTTGTATATTTTTGTATAGAGAATATATTTAACTTAAGTTTTTTGAAAAGATCTATTATATTTGATTCAACTTCTCAAACTCTTTCTTTTAAAACTAAATCTGTTTTTGAAATTATTGGTAATATATAATTTATATTTAATAGTTTTAGGATATTCAAATGCTCTAAAGTTTGTGGCATAATTCCATCATCAGCTGCAATCATAAGGATTGCTCCATCAATTCCGCTTAAACCAGCAACAGCATTATCTATAAAATCTTTATGACCAGGTAGATCAATTAATGCTATATTAATAGATTCATTTTCTAAAAAAGCAAAGTTAATATTAATAGATAAGTTTCTCTCCTTCTCTTCTTTTAGCTTATCTGTATCTTTTCCTGTTAATATTTTAACTAATGTTGTTTTACCGTGATCAACATGACCAGCAACAGCAAGACATATATTTTTTTTCACCTTTACTCATCACCATCTTTCAAAGCATTTTTATTTATTCTTAAAATGTTATATGCTAAGCTAAACATAATTCCATCTTCATAAGCTGAACTATATTTATAAATAAATTTTTCATTATTGATTTTGAAACTAATATAGCCAACATTAAAAAATATATTTGCTGGTTTATATACAAGGTTTGTAATTTTTGATGTTGGATATTTTTTTCTAACGCCATTTATTTGAAAATAAAAATGTCCTGGTTTAAGATACAATTTTATTTTTGCTTCTTTATCTTCGCTTACAAAATTTCTTTTTTCTAAATCATACAGTGTTTCATTAAAAGCAATATATTTATAAACTTCTTTGACGCGAATATAAGCGAAAATAGTCGACAACAATAACGGAATTAAACTTAAAAATAAACCGCTTAAAATTATTAGCTTGCTTTTATTATCGGTTGTTGTAACAAAAAAACTTATGCTAACTATCATTAACAAAATTACAATACAACTTAGTAAGTTGTATAAGACTAGATGTTTAGACATTTTATACATTGCAACAAACCCAAAGTTATAAAACAAAACAAACAAAGAGATGAAAACTCAAGCAAATGTTTTATAAGAAGTAAATAAATAACCAATCATCTTAAAAGTTATTATAGAGAATATAACTAAAATAATTAATGTAATTACATTAACTCAAATCATTGATCTGTACTTTGCAAATGGTGAATTCATTGCTCGAAGATTATTTATTTTACTTTTATTTTTCATAAATTCTCCTTTGCTCGGCAAATAAAAATACAGTCTTTGTATTTTTATTTGACTGCATCTAAATGTTTTTTAATAACTTTTTGTCTTTTAAATTTATAATACTCGTAAAACATCATTATAGATGTATAGAAAATAACTATTATGACTAAAAATAAAAGATACTTTACAAATTGTGTGTTACCAGCGAAACCTACAAAAATTGCTAAAAATGCAGATATAACACCAATAACTCCACCAATGGTAATTGCAACTGTTACTTTTGGAGCATAATTTTTATCTTGAATAAATCTAATAGAACCTACAGGCATTAGAAATGCTGTACTTGCCATCATAACAGGAAAAGCAACTGTAACGTTCATACCCATTAAAGTAACAACAGCCATTGCAGGAGCATAAAGACCGATTCCTAAACTCATCAAGCCACCAAGTATTAGAAATATAAATGCAGATACATAAATTTTTCATTCATTAAAAGGCAAGGAGATAGCATCACCACCAGCACCAAATGCATTGATCATCGGATGAGATAACACCATCAATATAGCGGTTATAAATAGTAATGTTCCCATTACTATTTTCACAATATTTTTATTTATTTTATTTGCAATCACAGCTCCTAAGTAACTTCCGATAACTGCCATTGATATTAATACTATCAAAGTATAAGGATCTACTTTTACAGCCGCAATAAATATGATTGCTTCAAAAATAACAGGAATTGTATGACCAACATTTAAGATACCAAGTATTTTTTTATCATCATCTACAGCTTTAAAAGCTTTTAAAAATACTATTGTTGGTGCGAACGAACCTATACCAATTGTGTCAAAGAAATCTGTTATGAATCCTATAAATATCCCCTTCGTGAAGTTTGAATTTTTTCTTTCTATTGGCAAAGTTTTCGAACTATCTTTTAATAATAAGAAAGAAATAACACCAACCATCACAATTAAAATTCCAGAAAGAGCTAAAGCTATTATTGATTCTTTGGCACCAAAATTATAACTCTCGCCATTATTTGATTGCGGATAATACACTGTGTAATTAATTGTTAAAGCAGTAATCAATACAAATATAGTTGAGGTTATAAAAATTAAAGTTAAAAGTATTTTATTAATTGTTCCTTTGAAAACTTTATACTCTTGAATTAACTTTTCAAGCTCTTTATGATATTTTAAATCAATTTGTTTAGATTTCTCTTTAAACTCATTTTTATTTTCAGCTGTGGTTTTTTTTAACTCACTTTTCTCTACTTTTATTTGAGACTTCAAAACATTTATTTCTTCTTTTATTTTATTCTTTGTCTCTTTTGCATTTTTTGTTTTTTTAAAATTATTGATATCAATAAAATTTTCTTCCATTTTAATTGTTAAATTTTTAATCTTACTTTTAAGTTCTTCATAAGACTCATTGTATTGATTTTGTATTTCGTTTTGACTTGACTTGCCTAACTTTGAGTTTTTCTTCCAAAGAGTTTTATGTTCTTTTTTTAATTTATCAACACTGTCATTGAACTCGTTACAAATTTTATCTAACGTTACATCTTTTTTTAGAAGTTCTTTTTTGAGTTCTAGTTCATGCGATGAAAGTAAAGATGCTTTCATATTATTTTACCTTTGGATTAAACCCTTCCTTAAATGGATCATCTGGTTGAAGAACGAAATTTGAATAACCTGTTATTCAAGCTTTACCAGTAATCTCTGGCATAATGGCTTCAAAGTCACCAACTTTTGTTTTACTTAAAGCTTTTCCAATAAATTTTGTTCCTAAAATAGATTCGTAAACAAACTCTTCTCCAAGTTTTAATTCACCCTTTGCAACTAACGTTGCAACTTTTGCTGATGTACCAGTTCCACAAGGAGATCTATCAAATTGTCCTAAACCAAAAACAACACAATTAGAATAATTATTGGGATGTCTTTTGTTAGGTTTTTCATAAAACTCAATCAAATCAATTTTATTTATAAATTTGTTTATTGGATGTGCTACTTTTACATTTTTATTTACAAACTTTAAAATCTTCATTCCTTTTTCAACAAAATTTGAATCGTTTTCTGGGATAATATCTAATCCAAGTTGACTAGATTCCAATAAAATGAAGAAGCTTCCACCAAATGCTATATCAAAATTAATTATACCTATTTCAGGCACATCTAAAATAATTTTTTCTTTATATAAGAAAGATGCTACATTTTCAACAGATACATTTTTAACTTCATTATTCACAATATTAACTTTTGCTAATACTAATCCAGCAGGTGTATCTAATTTTATTTCTGTTATGGGTTCTTTAATTTCTACCATTCCAGTTTCAACCAAAACAGTTGCAGTTCCGATTGTTCCATGACCACACATATTTAGACAACCTGCAGACTCTGTAAATAAAACTCCAAAATCAGCTTCAGGGTTGCACGGTGGAATAATAATAGCACCAAACATATCATTATGACCTCGGGGTTCATTCATTAATATTTTTCTAAATCAATCGTGTTCATTTAATAATGAATCTTTTTTTTCCGCCATTGTTTTTCCTTTTAAATTAGGTATGCCAGAGAAAATAATTCTTGTGGGTTCTCCTTCTGTGTGAGACTCCACTGTGTAAATTGCTGATTTACTAGTTTTCATATTCGTTGCTCCCTCCTTTTATGATATTTTAAATATTTGCATGATATTCATAAGGTAATGGTACAACTTTTCCTGGTTGATCTATTTTTACTAGTTGTGTTAATGTATCTCTTAATATATTAATTTGCATTTCTTTGTTATTAGGCTCTCCTGCGTTTGCCCCCATTGGAACCAATGGAGCAACCGCTCTTGGAGTACCATTTTGTACACAAACTGGTGGTAATGCCGCAATTATAATTGTCGGTATACCTACAGCTTCAATCGCTCTTTGAATAATAACAGCGGTTCTATGACATGTACCCCGGCCTGCTGTTAAAACTACAGCATCAGTATTTTCTGATTTTAATATTTCTGCTACTTTTGGTCCTGTTACCTCGCTAAATGCTTGTTGGTTTCCTCCACCACCCATGGTTGAAATCATTATTGGTGATACTCCTTTTATGAAGCCTTCATCTACCAACTCACGCATTCTATCGATAGGAAACATACAATTTATATCCTTATTAACATCACCATTATCATATCCTCCGTGCGAAACCATTAAGTCATCAACGGAAGTATTTGAGGGAATTATTCTATAAGATGTGTCACCTGCCAAATTATATGGTGGATCACTTTTCAAGTGAACCCCTGCAGCAGTAACAATTGTTACATTCATATCTACCAATTTTTTAGTAACCGGTGTTCACACTGGTTGTGGTGTAACTGGTACATACACCTCTGATTGCATTCCTTTTATTGCCATATTTTCTCCTTTCTATTCTACTTCTACATAACTCATATAAATAGTAATATTTTGTCCTACAATAAGTTTTTTGTTTGTAATTATTAATCTTAACGGTAATCTCATACTTCCCATTCTACCTAATAAATCTATAGAAACACTAACATCATCAACGCTAGTAATAACACCTTGATATAATCTGATATTGTCGATATCTAAAAGCATTAAACTTCTTTCTCGTAGATTTCTCTACGTTTTCTAGATTTCTCAAGTATTTGCTCATTCAATACCAACTCAATTTTTTTATTTAGACCATCTTCAATTAATTTAATGTTATTTAATTTAATTTGAGGGTCTCATCGTCTTTCTGCTTCAATTATTTCTTCACCAGAGATTACTGATTTTAACATTTCTAATGCTCTAATGGCATCCTCTAATGTCAATGTATTATTAGAAAGTATTTCATTTTCAATTCCTTGTTTTGATTTGTTCATATCTATTTGGGCATACATATATTCATTACCAACAACAAGACCACCTTGCACAGCAGAATAAGTAACACCAACAACTTTGATTCCTCGTTTACCTATTTCTCTATGATGTTCTGCATAATCAATATGATTGTTACCAAAACCTTCTGTTGTAATAATCACTCCATCGGGTTTTATATATTCAAACATCATCCCAACTCTTCTAGCTACATAAAATTTTTCGTTATTTACTTGTGGAGAACCTACAACAACGAGCCCTACAAAATCAATATCTTGATCATTCAAAGCTTCTATAATCAATGGTTCTCTAAAATAATGTCGTGAAGTTTCTTTTGAAGCTGGACCGATACAAGTTAATGCATGTATTCCACCATCTAACAATTCTAATGGTGAGATAGCAATTGGTAAATTACCTAAATCAACATTAGGTACAGCACCAATAGTTCCAATAGGTTCGACAGGTAATATTAAGTTGTCGTGCATAGCACCTTGACCCATTATCTCTTTTAAAATTGCAACTTTTGGTTTACCTGCACGGGAAGTTTGTTTAAATTCTTCGGTTTTTGTTATGGTTAAATCTTTCGCTTCTTTTAGTGCATCACGTATTTCTTGCACAATAACATTTGAACATAAGTGAGCAGCAAGTGGACCGGGTCTTTCCATACCAGCGTTAGCTTTAATTACAACATGACATCTTATAAATATATCACCATAATCTGGTGCACCGGGTCGACCTCACATAATGTTTCGATTTATTTCACCTTCTGATGAACCGAACTCCCCTATCTGTTTATTATTTTCATCAACACCTGTTAGTAAAAGAATTACTTTATCTAATACTCTTGTTTTACCTTCTCCAAGAACTCCTTCAACCTTTACTGCTATTGGTTGAATGTCCATAATTGTGTCGATAACTTTTCCATAATCTTTTTCTGTTAATATATCGTACTCTAATTTTTTAACTAAATTATTACCTTTTGATATGGCTAATTCTGACAAGTTTTTATTTATGGTTAATACGTTATTTTCAATACTAGTTTTTTTACCTAGAACAACTTTATCAACTTTAACGTACTCTTTAGTCAAAGATCTTACAACACTTTCTATTGCATCTTCTTTTGTTTTATCCAAAGGTTTCTCGTTAAAAGATTTATTAGAATTATAATCAAAACTTGAATTAGTAATTGGAAATGATATATTAATATTTTCACCTTTACCAATTTTTATATTTACAATACCGTTGTTTATCAAAGGTTCATTTATCATTACATTTGTATCTGTTTTTCTATCTTCAACTATTTTTTCTTCTTGTATTGATGCACTTGTTCAACCCTCAACATTATCAGGGGTAAGTGGTGTTAAAGCATCAACAGTCATTTTTAACTTACCACCAATTACCTGCTCAATTTTTAATATATTGTCTGGTAGTACTACTAATCCAGAATCAATAAAGTCGGGTAATAAATTTGGATCTTCCAGTATTTTTTCATCTACAAGTGAACCTTTTTCAAATCTACAACAAGTAATTGCTGGTTTGTCTTTAAATTTCTCAATTTTTTCTTTACTTAGGGACATATTTTCCTCCTTTTTTGAAATGTATTTGTTTCAAACCGTTTAATCTTCAATTTTTCGATAAAGTTTATGATTTGAAGCTCTTAATACAAAATCTGTCTTATGGATTAATTTCAAACCCATATTTGGAGTTACCTTAGCAACAGTATTAGTCCGGGACTCACAGGTACCAATTAATATTGCTGTAGCTCCTTCTTTTTTTAAAGCCAATACTGTTGGTGCTTGACCTGGACATATACCAGGTAAATTACATCTTAGTCTTCCGTTTTGATCAGGGAGCATTCTTTTACAATTTCTTTCACCAACAACTTGTCCACCCATAATATTTGCTAGTTCTCTCAACTCTTCGAGTTGAGCGCCACACTCACAACCAATAAGTCCAAATTTTTCTTTTTCAAATTGATAGAATGGGGTCGCAACTAAAAAACCCCCACTAGTTTTAGTGACGGGGGTTTCCATATCTCTAATTTGTCCTGTAAATGGTCCTCCAACATACAATGGACCAGACGAATCTATAGAACCAAAAACTTTTTCCAAAATACTTTTGGCAGTTAATCCTATAGGTGTATCTAAAAAAACTTTTCCTTCTGAAAGAGAAACTTGATTTACTCTGCCACCAACCGTTAAATCTTTTGTTATGACTGGTCTGAGTTCATCAATTGCTCTACTAACATTTTTAACAGTCTCCACATTGGTTACAATAGACTTGGTTTTCCATGGTAATTCGCCTGGTTGCAATTCAATACCGGTTATTTCACGTATAATAACTCGTTCATCTCCGGCAGGATACATATCTGTTAAATCAAAAATTTCAATATTTTCTTCTTCTAAAAGTGCTTTTCTTATAGTTAGGAATGCTTTAGTGTACTTATGTTTAGTAGCAAAATATCCCTTTTTAGCGTTAGTGATTTCCATTAAATGTTTTAGTCCTTTAACTAAGACATTTATATTGTTTTCAACATAGCTGATGTTATGATTCAATATCGGCTCACATTCTGCTGCATTAACAATAATTTTTCCATTATCATCATCACTAAATTTTATTTTAAATTTTTCATAAGTAGGAAATCCTGCTCCACCAGCACCTACTACTCCAGCACTTTTTATTAAATCTAATTTAGATAGTTTTTCGTCTAGTCTTATATATTGCGAATCATCTTCGTTCAAATCATAATTAAGAAGCTCAATTGATTTTTCATCAATCTTACCTATTTGCGCACTAAAACTAGAATGTATGTTGGAACCTAATCCATTTGGAACGGCTATTAATTGTCCCCTTTTTACCATATCACCAGTGTTGACGATTGGTTTACAAGGAACACCAACGTGTTGCTTTAATAAAATTTTTAAAGCCGTAAAAACCATCTCCTTCACAAATATGATATACCCATTAGTGAAAAAAGGTAATTAAAAGAAAAAAAAGATTTGCATCTTTTTTACGTATATTTATTTTGGAAGTACTAGCTATTAAACATTTTTACTATGTCTATTTTTACAGTAGTACCATTTATATAGAATCCACCAAAAGTATACTTAATTTCCTTAGAAACATTATTTTGACCTTTTTTAGCTTCAATAACGACACTAAATTGATTACTAATAACTGCAGTTCCTTTTCTTATTTGAATATCTTCAAGCTTCATTGGATTCAAGTCTTTGTTTAAACTCATAAATTGTTTTAATATTGATTCTTCAACTTTAACAGGATTATCAACATCACTCATATTTAGAAAATCTTCGGCAATAAAGTTACCACTTTCTTTTATTTGGTTTGCACTATCACTTAAATCTAATGGTGCAACTCTTATGAATACATCATCTAATGATCCATTAACTTTTGTAGAGTTTGAGTTTGCTTTTAGATTAAATTTCCTATTTATTTTTTGTCCTTGTATAACATGGAAGTTTGATAATTGAATTTGACCAACTATATCATCTGAAATATTAGCGTAACCATTTTGTTTGAAGAACTCTTTTATCAAGTTAGATTTATCTGTTGCATTTAGGTCTAAATCAGTATTTTTATTTGCATAACCTTCAACAAATCCTAATATACGATCAAACTTAGAAATATTAATGCTTTCATAAACTTCTAAATTAAAGCTTACTGAGTCAGTGTTTTTATATGATATCGTAACAACTGTTTTTCCTTTAGATAAAGGAGTAATTGTAATTGCTTTAAGATTAGAATTGTATTCGACTTTAGCAACTTTTTCTACAGAACTTTTAATTACTGGTAACTCATTTGCAATTGGATTCTTAATAGATAATAAAACGTTTTTTGAACCATCTTTTTCAAATAGCGCTTGATCGGCAACTATTTCAATAACTGGTTTTTCTACTACTTTTTCTGTAACTTTTACTTCTACTGTTTCATCACTAACTGCATTGTCACTTCCAAAAACAAGAGATGTTGAACCAGCTTGTTTGACATTTAATTTTATCTCCTTATTTGATTCGTTGATGTTTATATCTAAAAATGAAGGTTTTTGTGATTTTAATTTAAGGTTTTTGATTTTATCACTGTATGTTATTGTTGCAGCTGGCAATACATTATTTTCTATGATCAAATCAATTTTATTTTTACTTAACCCTATATCAAATTTTTCCTTTTTAATACTTACAATTAAAACTTCTTTTAACTGATATTCTTCACTAAAAAAAGCAACAGAATAATGATCACCACTAAAGTTTTTATCGATTTGAATAACAATTTCTTTTAATTCATTATTTATATCTACTGTTATACCCATAGTTGTGAATATTTCCACAACTTTAAGGTCGTTTATTTTTTCGTTAAAGTTTATAATTTTTTTAGTTTCATTAGTTTCATCGAATGCTATAGTTTTTTGAGGTAAAATGTTTCCAATAATTGGCACATTTTCATTAATGTCTGGTGAAGTATTAGGTTTAGATAACCCTTTTCAAACCCCAAAGCTTATAGCTGAAATTAAAGGAATCAAGAGAACAAAAAGCATATAATACATTTTTTTAGGATTTACTCTCCTTATTTTAGTTTGCATATGAGATTCATAAGATAGATTTGAAGGTTTTCTTTTTGAAATACTCTCTTGTATCTTTGTTTCTATTTGGCAACTTTGGATACTTGGACTTTTTTTAAAATCATATTTACCAACTATTCGTGACCTAAAATGTAAATATTGTTTTTTATTTTTAAAGTAAAATTCTGTGTAACAATTTATACACTTGTAATGCCCACAAATTTTATCATAAGCAATTTTTAAATGTTCACACATGTCACCGTCATTTTTTAAATAAAATGAGTTAAATCTTGTACTCATACTTTATTCCCCCTTTCCTTAAAAAAATTTGTATTATATTTTAGCAAAAATGAAGCTAAATATAAATAAAAAAATATTATTTCTTATATTATAACATTTTATGTGTATAAAAAAGTCTCTTTGTAAGAGACTTTTATGTTGTTTAAATTATATTGATATTTTTAAAAAATAGTAATTTATATTTTCATTCTGTCACACTCATTTTCGATGTGCTTGAGTATGAATATGTAAATTTATAAATATATATTTTGAAAGTTGTGCTATTTTTTTGACCTTCAATAGTCGGTATATAAGAAACACCCTGTTCTTTAATATCAGATAAGTTATTTAGTTCTGTGAAGTTTTTGATGAATGGTTCAAGAGTATCAGTATACTCACCATCTAAGGAAATATCTTTAATTATTAAAGTGTCATTTAATTTGATTGAACTAGTCTTTGTATAACTGTCATTTAATTTATCCTTTTTTTCACTTAAATTGAATACTTTCTTTTTTGAACAATCAAAATCATTACAAAATTCTGCTTTGCTGTCTTCTAAGTCTTTTATGAATGTTTTATCATTTTTTTCGTTCTCAAAGTTTAATTCCTTAGCAGGATCTTCGATCCCACAAGAAATAGTTAAAGATGATGTAGTACCTAAAGAAAACGAAAGTGATAGTGTACTTATTATTGATATAAGTTTTTTCATTTATTTTCTCCTTGATTTTTATATTATAAAAATTGTAACAAATAATATTATTTTTTTTATACAATTTAGACCTTCAAAAAAACCTTCTTTTAAGAAGGTTTTCACATTAAGATATAGTTATTGTTTTTTTATACATTAAGGTTGATTCACCTTTAAGTTTTTCTTTAACGTTGTTTTGTGACGGATTTTCCTCTGGTAATTTTGCATCTAATTTAAAGTTGTAAATAAAAGTTGTAAATTCTGAGCTATCTTTTACTCCCTTGATAGTCATAAAATAATAATCAACAGTTACTCTTTTTTCTGTTTTATTTACAACTTGCTTATTTTTAAAGTCATTTAATTCATTAAAAATTTCTTTCATGTAATTTGGAAATGAATCTTCTATTCTTGAATCTTCATTTGATTCTTCATTATTTATTGCGGTTGTTTTATCTACAGTAAAATAGACTGCTGATCCTTCATAGTTACCAAAATCTACTTCATCTGATTCATTCTTTTCATCAAGATAATCCCTTTGTAATTTATTTTGTTCAACTAATAATCCTCTTCCCTCAGAATCATTACCGATTTTAGTTTTATTTTCTAAAACTTCAACAAAGCTTTTGTCATTTTTTCCTTCTTTGTAAGTTAATGTTTTTACTTCATCTGAAGGTTTTGCTTTTGAACAAGAAACAACATTAGAAAATAATGTTCCTGTTGATGATACTAAGCCAATAGCGGCCATTAAACTCATTAATTTTTTCATTTTCTATTCACCTCAAAAAAAATATAACAAATAATAAGTGTTATTACAATACACATTATAAGTTTTTTTAAAGTTTCACTCTTTATTTAGACAAAATTATTAGAAATTTGTTTTAGATAATACCAGTAATTACACTAACTCTCATAAAAACAAAAAAAACTCTACTTATATTTCTTTTGAAAATAACATAATTTATTTTTTATTGATAAAAATATTAGTTTGTTACTTATAAACTTAGAAAAAATCAAAGCAGCATATAGACTAAACAAGTTAAAAGTATATAATCGATAACTCCAATTTGTTTATTTGTGTATGATAATCTTTCTCTAGTTTCTCTTCTTAAAAATTTATGTTTTTTATAAACTAAACAAAGCTGCAGAAACTGTTAATCCTATTGAACTTAATAAAAGTATTCCAAACTTAATATTCATTTTTTAATCACCATTTCTTTATTAATTAACAGTTGTTGAATATTTTTATATTAACAATATTTTGGAGAAAGATAATTTTATATAATAAAAGCATTTTTACAAATATTAAGTTACTACAACTAATTATTTTGAATGCATCAAATTAAAAAAAATTATTAGATATACTGGTAGTAAGAAATTTAAGGAGGATTCTTAGTATTAATATAATTAGGAAATTATAATCTTATGTAATATAATAAGTTTTTAGGGGGCTTTATGAGTAAAGAAAATAATTACATAAAAGAAAAGCGAAAAAAAGCGAAACTAGAACATAATCAATATGTGCAAGATAAAATAAGTCAAGTCCTAGATAATCCTATGGAAAAACAATTATCTTTTAGGAATTCTAAAAGATTAAGATATTATGATTACATTATAATTATTTTGGCTTGTTTGTTTGCTATTGGTATATCTTTTTTAATTTCAATATATTTACTAAAGAATATATCTCGAACAGAGTGAGTAACAGCAGCTTTTACAGTTTTTTCTATAATCGGTGGTCTCGTAACAAGTTGATTAAAGAACAATTATGTAGCAAATTACTATAATGATAAACGTAAGAGATATCAAACAACTCTTTCTGATGAAGAAGGAACTATGAGAAGAATAGCAAAAATTTTTCTCATAACTGGTGCAATCTTATTAATAGTAAGCATCGTTTTTATATTTGTGCTTTAAATAAACACTCTCATGCATATAGTATGGGAGTATTTTATTTAGAATCACTTTTCTTACTTAAATAATTTAAGACCAAAGTTACTCACCTTCATTTTGCAACTCAATGTCTTTATAAAAGATAACATTATTTAATAATAGATAGCTCAAATCGTTGCTTTTAACCTTTTTTTTAGTATCATAAACTGCGACTCAATGTCAAATAGAAAGGTAATAAAAAGATGAACGGATTAGCCAAAGGTGGAATAATATCATCAATTATAGGAGCTAGCATTTGTTGTCTTGTTGGTATTCTATTACTTGTACAAGGATCAACAATTGCTAAAACATTTAAATTTATGAGTGCAACATTATTAGTTATGGTCAGTGTTTTTTTAATACTTGGTCCTCTACTTGTAATTATATTTGGTGGGTTGGCATTATCAAAAAAATCAAATACATTCAAAATTATTTGTGGTATTTTATCTTTAATATGTGTAACATTTGCATGATCAGCTTATTACGTACCATTAATTTTATTTCTTGTTGGTGGAACTCTAACACTATGTGGAAAAGTTAAAAACGCATAATAATAAAACTATAATTATATATAAAAAGAATTTCTTAAATAGAAATTCTTTTTATATATCCCTTTAAAGTTCACTGACTATTTTTTTTATTAAAATAAATAGTTTTAAAGCAAATATCTTGTATTGAATTATCCAATACACAAAATAAATACGTAATCATAATCTGCTTAAACTAAATTATTTCTTTAAAACTAGATGGTGCTCAATTAATTAACTTTATTATTTTATTTCTTAAATAATTACTTCAAAGTTATTTTGATAGATGACGATACACTAAATTTTATAAAATTTTGGCTTATTGTATTATCAAGATAATATATTAC